>JBNMLY010000107.1:0-7784 GCA_050875065.1 Otoolea sp.
ACACGCGTCCCGTGTCCCAATTCCGATTCCACGTTCACCTCATCCATAAACGCCTCCATAAAGGAAAACCCCATCCCTGACCGTTCTCCGGAGGGATCTCCCGTATACATTGGCTCCATCGCCTTTTTGATATCGGCGATCCCCGCGCCCCGGTCTTCGATCGCTATCGTCAACTGGTCTCCCTCAATCTGCGCCTCTATGTAAATAATCCCTATCTCTTTCCCATATCCATGGATTACCGCGTTCGTAACCGCCTCCGATACCGCCGTCTTTACATCTTCCATCTCTTCCAGTGTGGGATTCATCCGGCTCATAAAAACAGCCGCCGTTACCCTGGCAAATTCTTCATTCGCCGAGCGGCTGTCCATCTCCAGGCGCATCCAGGAATCCGCCGCTTCCGCCATTTGCATTTCTTTTCCGGGCTGCTTCCACTCCCCTTTCTCCCCCATTGCCGTCATCTTCTCCCATTTATCTTCCCTTTTATTTTCCATCTAATGCCTCCTCCCTCGTCCGGTACGAACGCACCAGGCTGTAGACGCCGCCGATCCGCAAAATCCGGCGCATCCGCTCCCCCGCCCCATACACAGCCACACTTCCGCCGCTTCCCTCCATCTGCTTATAGCGGTTCAGGATAATCCCAATGCCTGAACTATCCATAAAATCCGTCTCCGAAAAATCAAAAATAATCCGGTTAATATAATTTTCCGCCAGCAAAAGATCCGTCTCATATTTCAACGTGAGACAATTATGGTGATCCACTTCCCTTGGCAGATGAATCAGCAGTGCCGAGCCGTTCGCTTCGTATGTAAATAAATTTCCTTCCATATCAGGATTCCCCCTTTTCTTCCCATTTATACTGCCTGTTTAAAAATTATTTTTGGATAAAAGAACAAAGAGTGTGCATCCACGCGAAGCGTTTTTGTTTCATAGGACGCCGTTTCCTATAAAACAAAAAAACACCGCAAAGTTTTATCTTTACAGTGTTTTCTCATATTTTTATCTTGTATTAAGAATCATTCCAACCAGCAACTATCTGGAAAATTTTGAAATTTCCGCTCTGCCTGATACTATTCTTCCGTCGATTCAGATTCCGCCGGCGCCGCCGTCTCCGCTGCGGCTGTCTGTCCCTGACTTAATATCGACTGCCCCGGAATGGCGGCCTGCTGGTTGTCCGGCACAAGCTCAACTAACTGCTGTCTCGCCTTTTCCGCCTGTTCCGAATTTGCGTACTGCGTAACAATCTGCGTAAACATTTCAACCGCCTGCTCGGTATTTCCCTGGGAACGATAAATCATACCCATCTTGAAGAGAACTGTCGGGTTCGCCGGACGGGTTGTGAGGCAGGTCTGATAGTACGCCAGCGCCTCCGACATACGTCCCGCTGACCACATCGTATAGGCCAGATCCTCTAACGTCTGGTACCCATTGCTCTCAATGTCCTGCTTAATTCCATTTGCAATCGAAAGAACCGTCTGATCCGTAAACAATGACGGATCAAACCCCTCATACAGCGATACCGCTTCCGTCAGGTTGTCGTTGCGGTATGCCTGCAGCATCTTAACCAGTTTTGCATACTGGTTAAGGACACTATCATTGCTGTTAGGCATCGTATCCAGCCGGTTTTCCGCTTCCTCTTTATCTTTTTTGGATGTTTCAATGCTATCATTCAGGCTGTTGATTTCTTCATTTTTCTGATTTAACTGTTCATTATACTGAATCAATTCCTGTGTATGTGCATTATTGGCCTGCTTAATCTTGGCCGGCATGACCAAGAAAAAGATAACTGCCGCGCCCAAAAGCAATCCTACGCCGATATTTAATACCGACTGTAATCCCGTATTTTCTTTATAGGTCGGCGGCATGATGACATCATCATCCTGCATCTGGCGGTGGGAAAATGCGTTTTTCAGCTTCCTGCGCTCAATATCCGCCTTTCCAGTATGTTCTTTGACAATCTCCATATACCAGTTTGCTTTCGGATTATTCTTATCAATCTTCAGTACCTTATACAGGGACTTTCCAGCTTTCGTATAATCTTCATGGCTGATATGCAAGAGAGCAAGCAGAAGATGTGCTTTGACAAAATGTGGATTCGCATCCACCACTCGTGTCAGCTGCAAGGTTGCCAGATCATCACTTCCCATCTGTGCCTGTTGAAGTGCCTGGTTATACTTCTGAATCGTCGCGCTGGCACTCTCCAGCCGTTCCTGTTTTCTCTGGATCTGATCCAGATAAAAATCAGCGCGGTTATCCTGCTTTTTAAAATTCATGCTGATAACCCACTGTACCAGTGCCTCCGACACCTCCCCTACCTCATAATAAATCAGTCCCAGAAGATTTCTGGCGTCGGTATGATATTTATTCAGGTTCAGACATTTTTTGAGATATTCTGCCGCCCCCGTTAAGTCCCGTCTCTTCGCCCGTTCCAGCCCGGCATTGTAAAGGCTGTTGGAAATCAGGCGAATTTTTTTCGTTCGATCCATTTTGTCCGCCTATTCCTTCATGTGTTTTAACAGTTCCATAATAATGTCTGACATATCGGTCAGATCGCTTTTCACAATCGCTTCCCCGACTTCCTCGACCTCCAGGCTCGGTTTAAAATGTTCGATTTCTTCTTCGAAATTGATGGTCATTCCCTCGTCACTCATGCTCTTCCTCCAGAACTTCTTTCCTATTAATATAGGACATGTATTCCCGCTAATCTTACACCATTCTAGCGGTGCTGTCAAATGCGTTCTTTCTCCAGTTCCCCGATCAAATACAGAGAACCCACGCAGAAACAGGTATCTTCCGGCTGTTTTTCCATAAGAAGCTGCTCATAGGCCGCCCGCACATCGGCAACACATTGAATGTTACATTCACCGGAAAAGAGGCGTTTCCCATCCGTTTCCCGATCTTTTGTCCCCCCGTTTTCCTTCCCGGCTTTTCGTGACTCCAACGCCGCCTCCGCGCTGCTTCCGGTTACCCGGCGCGCCGCCTCTTCCATCACTTTCAGTGAAAGCGCCCGCTGCGTCAGCAAATGTGTCAGAATTAGGCGATCTGGTTCTAATTTCTGCATCAGAATTTCCAGCATGGATTCATAATTTTTATCGGAAACCGCCGCGAACAAAAGAAATATCCGTCCTTTCCTACCACTGTTTCGGTTCCGCTCTGCGGCGATCGCCGCGGCTGCCTCCGCAAATGCCCGGATTCCGCCTTCATTATGTGCGCCGTCCAGATAAACGCCCTCCTGAATTTCCTCCATGCGTCCCCGCCACTCAGCAGTCCGAATGCCCGCGGCCGCCGTTTTTTCATCAACCGCCAGAAGCCGCGCTGACTGAAATGCAAGACAAGCATTAACTGCCTGATACTCCGCTTCAAACGGGATAAAAAGCGATATTTCGCCTTTCAGCCGAATACGGATTCCCCCCTTCTCCCGCTGAAGTCCCGTATAAACCGCTGAACTAACCGGATAGGCCGGACAGGAAAGCTCTTCCGCCCGCGCCCGGATCACCGCCGATGCCGACGCATCCGTATCATCGTACACCACCGGGATTTTGGGCTTTAGAATCCCCGCCTTTTCCCCCGCAATCTGCTCAACCGTATTTCCCAGATATTCCATATGATCGAGGCTGATCGAAGTGATAACCGTAAGCGTCGGCATCTCCAGGCAGTTCGTGGCGTCCAGCCTTCCCCCCAGCCCTGTTTCCAAAATCACATACTCCGGCTGTTTTTGTTGCACCATCCACATAAACATCAAAAACAGATACTCAAAATACGTCGGACGCCCAAGCCCCTCCTGTTCAAAATGTACATAAGAAGCCCTGACCGCCTCAAACGCCTCCAGAAACAACGCATCATCCACTTCCCGCCCGTCAAAGGAAAAACGTTCCGTCACACGCACCAGATGGGGAGAAGTAAACCTGGCCGTCTTCTTTCCCGCGCTCTGCAAAATCGCATCCAAGAACGAACAGACCGACCCTTTTCCATTTGTCCCGGCCACATGTATCACTTTCTGTCCTTCTGGCATCGCCCCCAGATGGGACAGCATCCTGCGAAGTCCCTCTGCGGTATGTTTTTCGCTGGTAAATTTTGGTATTTCATTCAGATACGCATCGGCTGCCTGTACGGTCCATTTCTTTTGCTGCATGGTTCGAATCCATCCCTTTCCCGGCAAACAGAAACGGCAGTACGAACCCCGCCGTCTGCCGCCTTGTCTTTTGTCTGCTATTATTTTATATCATTTTATAGAATCGTGCAAGTGCCTGTAAAACAAATCTTATTTAACTGGTGCAACTTTACCTAAAAGCCATGTATGATAAATAAAAACAAAGGAGTCAATTTATGAACAACGTACAAACATACCTCGAAAAGTATCTGGCATATTGCAAACACCAGAAACAGCTCGATCCGAAAACCCTGAAGGCCTATCGGATTGATTTAACCCAGTTTGAGAAAACAGGCTCTTTCTCCTCGGTTTCAGACCTTACCCCGGAGCAGCTGGAACATTATATTGAAGCACTCCATCAACAATATAAACCCAAGACGGTCAAGCGAAAGATTGCCTCTTTAAAAGCATTTGTGCGCTATCTCGATTACAAAGAAATCATCCCCACGAACCCCTTTCATAAGATAAGTGTACGTTTTCGGGAACCCGTCAAGCTGCCGAAAACAATCCCGTTAAACACGGTTGAACTATTTTTGTCAACCATATACAGACAATACCGCGAAGCTAAAACAGACTATCAGAAAAAGAACGCCCTCCGGGACGCCGCGATCATCGAATTGCTATTTGCCACCGGAATGCGGATTTCCGAACTCTGTATGCTGAACACCAACGATATAAATCTTTACGATGGCACAATCCTCATATACGGAAAAGGCCGCAAAGAACGGCGTCTCCAGATTGGCAGCACTTCCGTCATACAAATATTGCGGGAATACAAGAAAGTGTTTCAAAACCGTTCCGGGCATCCGGAACCATTTTTTATAAATCAAAACGGAAAAAACATCTCCGATCAGGCCATCCGACGGATGATCCATAAGTATTCCTCGCTCGCAGGCATTCAATTACATATAACCCCGCATATGTTCCGCCACACCTTCGCTACCAGCCTGTTAGAAGCAGATGTGGATATCCGCTATATCCAGGAAATGCTGGGGCACAGTTCTATCAACATTACAGAACTCTACACCCATGTTGCCACTTCCAAACAGCGCGATATACTGCTTGCCAAGCATCCACGAAAAAATTTTCATCTGCAAACGATTTAATCGAACTTCGTATATGCTAAGACACTAAATTTCTATTTTCTTTTTTAAGGGCACCCATTCCCGGATGCCCTTACATCTGCCTCGTTCTGTCATTTCCGGGCGCGGTTACTTGCGAGATAATTCTTCTCCGCGCGAGTGCGTATCCACGCAGGGCGTTTTTGTTTCATAGGAGACATTTTCCTACGGAACAAAAAAGAGACTGTCGTCTAGTAAACAATATCTGCTAAACGATAGTCTCCTCAATGAGTCAGCTCCCTGCCGGACTTGAACCGGCGACCTACGCATTACGAATGCGTCGCTCTACCAACTGAGCCAAGGAAGCATTTTAATTTGAAAAATGCTCTGGAAACTCCAAAGCAACTTTCAATGACCTGTCCGGGAATCGAACCCGGGTTTACGCCGTGAGAGGGCGTCGTCTTGACCGCTTGACCAACAGGCCGTATGTTTTGTGATAGAATCGAGGCGACGTGATTCGAACACGCGACCTCTGCGTCCCGAACGCAGCGCTCTACCAAACTGAGCCACGCCTCGATTACATGACGTAGTATAATATAAATCCGGACGAATGTCAACACTTTTTTTGAAGAATTTTTAAAAATATTTATTATGTTTAATATTTCGCTATAATTGCTTGTGTTTGCGCTGTTTGTTATATATATTCAATTTAACAAATTCACAATCTTCGCCGTCCTTGTAAGCCTCAAACATTTACCACCTGCCGCGCAAAACATTAAAATGCAATTTGTCACAATCACAAAAAAGACTGGGACTTCATCTTCTCTAACCCCGCCAGATTTCCAACTTATTTTCCAGATGCCTTATTTCATCAGCTTCTGAATCGTCTTACACAGCTCCTCGACCGCTTCTTCTCCATTTCCTGCCTCTATATCATCGACCACGCAGGTTTTGATATGGTTGGACAGCAGAACCTTGGAGAAACTATTCAGCGCCGCCTGGATCGCGGATACCTGGTTTAATATATCGACACAGTACCGCTCGTCCTCCACCATCGCTTTCACACCGCGCACCTGTCCCTCGATCCGGTTTAAACGTTTCAGCAGATCCTTCTCCTCAGTCAAATTTCTATGTTTGTGGCGTTCCGTCTCTTCTCCCGGACAGACCGACGCCTGTGATTCGCATTTACAACAGCCCATATTTCTTCTCCCATCCAAAATAAAACCAGTGTATTTTCTCCAAATCTAAATTTAACGCTAAATTTTTATACTAGATTCTCAAAACACTGCAAAATAGCATTTCCTCTCCCGATCCGTATCCTTTTTCATCAAGCATCCCCATCGGAAGCGACTCTGCTATTTTGCAGTCACTTTTATTTTACTGAATCGAATTTACCTTATAATCCTGCGCTTCAACCGCCTCTTTCAGCGTATCGTCCGCTACATCCGCGCTCATGCTCACAACTGCGGTTCCTTTCTCATGGCTGACCTCTGCGCTCTCCACGCCTGCCAGCGCCTCCAGCGCTTTCTTCACGCGCGCCTCACAGTGTCCACACATCATACCTTCGATATTCATTGTCTTTGTCATGGTTGTTCCCTCCATATTTTTCTTATTTATTTGATTTTCATTTTTCTGCATTTCTTTCGAAACAGCTTCATTTCCATTTACTGTTTGCTCAACCGGCCGGGCATCTTCCGCTCCCATCATAACTGTGCCTGCGTTTTCTGTCTTTTCTCCGCCTTTATTCGCAGCCTTCTTCCGCAGCGGATGATCCTTCGACGCATCGTGCATCTTAAACAGATTCAGCCGCAGCGCGTTCGTTACGACGCAGAAGCTTGAAAGGCTCATCGCGGCCGCGCCGAACATCGGATTTAATTTCCATCCAAAGATAGGATACCACAAACCGGCTGCCAATGGAATACCTACCACATTATAAAAGAAGGCCCAGAACAGATTCTCGTGGATATTTCGGAGTGTCGCACGGCTCAAGCGGATTGCAGCCGGAACATCGCTCAAACGGCTCTTCATCAGAACCACATCTGCGGCGTCGATCGCGATATCCGTTCCAGCTCCGATCGCGATACCGATATCGGCGCGCGTCAGTGCCGGTGCATCGTTGATGCCGTCGCCGACCATCGCCACCTTGCCCTGCTCTTTCAGACTGCGGATGACACTCTCTTTTCCATCCGGAAGCACCCCGGCAATAACTTCGTCCACACCGGCCTGTGCCCCGATCGCACGGGCTGTCCGCTCATTATCTCCAGTCAGCATAACCACACGGATTCCCATGTTCTGAAGCTCCTTGACCGCCTGCGGGCTGTCTTCCTTAATCACGTCCGCCACGGCAATCATACCAGCCAGACGGCCATTTTTCATAAAGCACAACGGCGTCTTGCCCTCGGATGCCAGGCGCTCAAACGCCGCCTGTTCCTGTGCCGTCACGGCGGTCTGTTCACTGATATAGGAGAAGCTTCCGCCTACCAGCGCAGCGCCATCCAGTGTACCAGAAAGTCCATTTCCCGGCAGTGCCTGGAAATCTGCCGCCTCCGGTGCGTCGATCTGCTGCTCTTTCGCAT
>JBNMLY010000108.1:0-7661 GCA_050875065.1 Otoolea sp.
CCTAAGCACTCGCTGAAAAACGGCTGTCGGATGTCAGAGAAGAAACGGCTGCCCGCCTGGAAGCAGCCAAAGCAGGGAGTGCCGAACGACTCGAAGCGGTCAAACAGCGTGTCAATGATCGCATTTCCGAAGTCCGCAGCGAAGCCGACGCCCGAATCGCCTTCGACGAACGCCTTACCCGCCTGATCACCCAGCTAGAAGACCTCAAACACCGCCGCCAGTCCCTGCGTCCGGCAAAGAAGCTCCATGCCTTCTACCGCCGCGGGCTGCTGAGAGGAAATCCTACCGCAGTTTCATCGAAATTTGCAGCGGCGTTGAAGGAATTGAAGGAACAAGATAAATAAAATATATTTTTTGCTGTATTTGAAATTTAATATTAGATTTATTCAATATATTTTAAATTTTTCTTTAATTAAAACGACTATATACAATTATACATTCTCAAAAAACTCTTTTTGTATTTTGGGATAAAACAGGAAACGGCTGCCGGAAATTTGCAGAATCAGCGCTCTGGTTATCGATTGTACGCATCCCCCGCCATATGTCCGTCTGGGGCGGACGACAAGTCCGATACAGGCGAACATATGTAGCGAAAGCAAGCGAACAATGATAACCAGAGGCGGTGATGGCGCAATTTTCCGGCAGCCGTTTCCGTCCCCTTATCGCATCTTTTCGATCATCGCATCCAACTCTTCATAGGAAACACTCTCCCCCTCGCCCATCTGAATCGAATACGAATACGTCCCATCCGTCCAAACCGCGAGACTGCACCGTCCATCGTCTCCCTTGACGGTCACCTCATACCCGTTAACCGAACGTTTGGATTCTTCCGAGTACACTACATAGTTACCGGAATTATCCTCCGTTCCTTTTGACTTCCGGTACGTCAGCTCCTGATCCGCTCCCGTGTAGATAATCTCAGCAACTTCGCGCGAAATCGAGATATACGAAGCCTGCTGCACCGCAAATGGAATCGCGTCCAGTTCTTTCACCTCAAATCCAACCAGATCCGATAATTCCTTCACACCGGATACTTCCTCCAATGGGTTCGGAATCTGCACGCTTTCCGTCTCTCCCGGAACGCCGCTCTGCCTCGAAACCCCATTTTGTCCCGGCAGATACGGGCGCGATACCGTCCAGACCGTCGCCGCCGCAATCACCAGGCAGGCGGCCGTCATGTATTTCCAGGTGGAGCGGAAACCGCGTTTTTTCGAACTGCCTTTCTTCGTTTTTTTCAATTCATCTGACTTCTCTGCAAATTTATATTTCTTGTTTCCATTTTCTTCGTTTTCTTTATCCGAGTCTTCTAATCCATGCACCTTCGTATAATCTGGATTTCTTTTATTTTCCGACATTTTTATTTCTTCTTCCAGTTTCTCCATCTCCGTATCCACCCGCTCAAGCACACGTTCCCGCATTTCCGGCGTCACTTTGATTTTTTCCATAATTTCATCATACTTCTTCAAAGTCATACACCTCCTTCAAAATTTCTTTCAGTCGTTCTCTTCCCCTCCGAAGGTCCGAACGGACGGTGGATTCTTTCCGTCCCAAAATGGATGCAATCTGTGCCGTCTGGTATCCTTCATAATAAAATAGATGAATCGCCTCCCGGTATGTATCCGGAAGTGCCTTAACCGCCTCCCAGACGAAAGATAAGTCGTTCCGTTCGTCCGCAACAAGCTGTTCGTCCAGCTCGTCCGTCTCCCGACTCCGGTTATAACGGATCCGGTTTTTGCTTACATTGGCTGCCACCCTGAGAAGCCACGCTTTCTCATGGGCCGCATTCTCAAAGGAAATGTTTTCCTGCAAACATTTCAGCAGCGTTTCCTGTAAAATCTCCTCGGAATCCTCCATATTGTGAAGGTAGGAGTAGGCCAGCCGCAGGATGTGGTTTCCATAGTGGTCGAGAAGATCCTCTGCCCGCCGGTTTAACTCCTGACGGCTACTTCCACATTTTTCCGTCTGTTTCCAAGCAGTTTCCTGCTCCCATCCGGTGTTCCCGGACGCATCCGTTCTTTCTGAAACGTTTCTTTCTTCAAATACCCGAATCCATCCAGACACCTTTCCCGCTTGAAACAAGCGGATTTCTCCAACAACTCCTCCATCCTCTGCCTCATCGTCTACATCGCCTAAAGATTCCGCCCAGCGGGCAATCCAGCGCCCGGAGACAAGCTCAGAAATCCAGTTCCATGCCGCGTGCAGCCTGGAATGCAGTCTTGCATGATCGTTTAAATTCTGCTTTATTTCCACTGCCCCTGTCATATTTATTTTCTCCTTTATGATTGTTTGTTTCAGGGAGTTATAAATGCATCTCAACTTCCCTTCTGCTATTTATACACATGAAAAGCCCGGATTGTTGCAGCATCTCTCATTTTTTTCATATTATCATAAAATGCATTTCCCATAAATGAACAAAGAATGTGCCTTGGCACATTCTCGCGCCGAGCGCGGTCGCTTGCGACATGATTTCTCTTCGCGCGAGTGCGCATCCACGCGGAGCGTTTTTTGTTTCATAGGACGCACTTTCCTATGAAAGGACAAAAAATGTGTTGTTTCATAGAACGCATTTTTCCTATGAAACAAAAAACATCCTGCCAAACAGAATCCCTCGAACTCCGTTTGGCAGGATGCCTTTATATTTCATTTAATTCTGTATTTAACTACAGCAGCCCATTGACGATTGCCATCACAGACTCGCCTACCTTCTCAGATTTCGCAGCCGCATCTTCCAGGGAGGTACCCTTCACGCCATAGTAGAACTTGATCTTCGGCTCGGTTCCGGACGGGCGGACGCAGAGCCATGCGTTGTCTTCCAGCTCATAATAGAGCACATTGGAGGACGGAAGTCCGGTCGGTTTTACTTCGCCGGTCGCCAGCTCCTTCACGGTATCTGCCTTATAATCACGGACGGCCAGAACCTTATGTCCTGCAAACTCGGACGGGGTATGGGTGCGGAAATATTCCATGATCTCCTGAATCTTTGCCAGTCCCTCGATGCCCTTTAAGCCGATGGACTTCACTTCATCTTTATAGTAACCGTACTTCTCGTACATCTCGACCATCGCATCCCACAGCGTCATACCTTTTTCTTTATAGTAGGCAGCCGCCTCGCAGAGTGCTGCGGTCGCGGAAATCGCATCCTTATCGCGTGCGTATGTACCGATCAGGCATCCATAGCTCTCTTCCATGCCGAACAGGTAGGTTCCTTTGCCTTCCTGCTCATCTTTGAGGATCTGCTTGCCGATCCACTTGAATCCAGTCAGGACCTCGATAAGCTCTGCTCCGTAATTCTTCGCAACCGCGTCTACCAGATTCGTCGTAACGATGGATTTAACAACCTGTCCATCGGCCGGAATCTTGCCATTGGCCTGTTTTTGGCTGAGCACATACTCACAGAGCAGGGAACCGGACATATTGCCGGTCAGCGGAATGTATTCGCCGGACTTGGTATCTTTGACATAGACGCCCAGACGGTCGGCATCTGGATCGGTTGCCAGCACAAGGTCTGCGTTTTTCTCTTTGGCCAGAGCCAGTCCCAGTTCAAAGGCTTCCTTTGCCTCCGGGTTCGGATAGCTGACGGTCGGGAAATCGCCGTCCGGAAGTTCCTGCTGCGGAACGACATATACATGGGTAAATCCGAGCTCTTTCATCACGCGGCGTGCCGGAATATTGCCCGTGCCGTGAAGTGGTGTATACACGATCGTGATCTGATCCTGCATCCGGTCAATCGCGCCCTGGTTGACTACCTGTGCCTTGACCTGTGCGATATATTTGTCGTCGATCGCTGCACCGATGATCTCGTAGAGTCCTTTTGCCTTGGCCTCTTCTGCCCCCATCGTCTTAACGGTGGAAAGGTCGGTGATCGCCATAACCTCCTCGGTCACGCCTTTGTCATGCGGCGGTGTAAACTGGGCGCCGTCCTCCCAGTAAACCTTGTAACCGTTGTACTCCGGCGGGTTATGACTGGCGGTAATATTGATACCGGCGATACAGCCAAGCTCGCGGACTGCAAAGGAAAGCTCCGGGGTCGGGCGCAGCGTTTCAAAACGGTACGCCTTGATGCCGTTTGCCGCCAGTGTCAGCGCTGCTTCCTCCGCAAATTCCGGGGACATGTGACGGGAGTCAAATGCGATCGCCACGCCCTTGGCCGCACCGCCCTGCTTGATAATGTAGTTTGCCAGTCCCTGCGTCGCACGGCGGACCGTATAGATATTCATCCGGTTGATGCCTGCTCCGATGATACCGCGCAGTCCTGCCGTACCAAACTCCAAATCCATATAGAAACGTTCTTTAATCTCATTCTCATCGCCTGCAATGGCGCGCAATTCCTCTTTTGTTGCCTCGTCAAAGTATGGATTTTCCAGCCATTCTTTGTAAATCGTCATGTAATCCTTCATGATTCACTTACCCCCTGCTTTCTTCTAGGATGACTTTCTTTTTCTCCATTATAGTATAATTATTCTGAAAAATAAAGAGAATCCCTACCGAATTTCCTCCAAAAAACGATTCCGCGCCGTCTGCTGTTCCTCCAGTTTCCGTAGTTTTTCGATGCTCCGCACCGGAATCCACGCCTTTCCTGCATTATAATAGAAATTTAACTGTTTCCAGTATTTTTCCGGGTATAAAAACAGGTAATACAGGTATCTCCTCTCCCCCGCATCCAGAGGCAGAATCCGGTCATACGTCTCCAGAAGCCGCATCCCCAAACGCAGATCCCAGCCATGCTTTTCCAATATTTTACGCGTAAAATGATACAGGTCTTCGACCTGGACGCCCCGGTGCATCCGGTTAAATTCGATCACCGCCATCTCATTTTCTTCGAGCAATAAAATATGATGCTGATTCAGATCCCCATGGCACAGGTAATTCTCCGGCTCTCCCTCCCGCTCAATCTGCGCTTTCAGCCCGCACGCTGCCTCTTCTGCCTGTTCATAGAAAGCTTGAAAACTCCCACTGACTGCCCGCTCAAATTCGGATTTCCGCCGTTTTTTACGGATATAATTCCGCGTACGGACAAGTTCCCGGTTGTGGCGCTCCATCTCCGCTACCGCAGGGCGCGTAAGAATCGAGCCCAGATTCCACGTCTCTTCCAGTGCGATCTCCCTAAGAACCCGGTGCAGTTTTGCAATCTGTCCGACCGCACGCACCACCTCCGCCTCGCTCTGCACACTGCACTCCCGCCCGGAAAACCAGTTCTTCACGACACATCTCGTTCCGTCGTCTGCTACTGATAAAAGTTCCCCCTCCCGGTTACGCATATACTGATCCGTCCGACATGTTTTTTTATTTTGCAGAACATTCATGATTGTTTCTTCAAATTCGAGCCGTTTGACGGTCCCCTTATATTCCCGGAGGAGTTTTAACCCCTGACTCGTCTCACAGACCCACGCGCCCCTTCCACGGCGCATCGACTGTACTTCCAATTCATACTGTTCCAGCACCTCGGTTGTTCTCTCGTTCACAGCTTCCCCCTCCTGCCTCTTACCGGCTGCTCCGTTTTCCATTCACAAAAAGAATCATGCAAACGTACCTTCCGGACACCCCGCCTGCTACTCCTAACCTATGAGAAGGAAGTAGTAAATATGCTAATGCAGAAATGCGGCTGATTTGAAATACCGTTCACATTGTGCAAACTCTAAGGCAGGTATAGACATGGAGTGATTGCAAAATTCTGTTCATTGCTATCATTTTGGCAGTATGTTACAATGATTCACGTTGGGATAAAAGGCCGATCTGGCTCTTTCTCCCATCCATCCGCTAAAACTATTCAAATAACAGATTCGACAAATGAAAAGGAGGGATTCTCTTTGTCTATACAATCTACGCATCGTTCCGGCGATGAAACTCAGCGCCCGCATCCAAATGCGGCGGCGTCCCGTGAGGCCGATCTCGGCAGCGCCCCCATCGGATCGCTTCTTTTTAAACTGGCGCTCCCCGCGATCGCCGCACAGATCATCAACGTTCTTTACAACATGGTAGACCGCATGTACATCGGCCATATCCCGGACGTCGGCCCCAGCGCCCTGACCGGCGTCGGCGTCACGATGCCGATCATCATGTGTATTTCCGCGTTTGCCGCACTTGCCGCCATGGGCGGCGCCCCGCAGGCGTCGATCCTGATGGGAAAAGGCGATAAAAATTCCGCCGAAAAGGTACTCGGCAACTGTACGTTCATGCTGACCGTCATCTCACTTATCCTGACTGCTCTATTCCTGGGCTTTGGGCGATCGATCCTTTTGGTGTTCGGCGCCAGTGAACAGACGATTCCCTACGCCTGGAACTACATGAAAATCTACGTCTGCGGTACCTTTTTCGTCCAGATGGCGCTCGGACTCAATGCGTTCATCAACGCACAGGGCTATGCCAAAACCGGCATGATCACCGTGGCCATCGGCGCACTCTGCAACATCATCCTTGATCCGATCTTTATCTTCGGTCTGCATCTGGATGTGCGCGGCGCAGCACTCGCAACCATTCTTTCCCAGGGAATTTCCTGTATCTGGATTCTGCGTTTCCTGACCGGAACGCACAGTACCCTGCGAATCCGGCTTTGCAATCTGCGTCCGCAAAAGCAGTTTATCCTGCCGTGCCTGGCACTCGGACTGGCTCCGTTTATCATGCAATTTACAGAAAGTGCACTGTCCATCAGCTTCAACACCAGCCTGTTAAAATACGGCGGTGACACCGCGGTCGGCGCGATGACGATTCTTTCCAGCGTCATGCAATTTTCCATGCTGCCGCTACAGGGACTCACGCAGGGCGCACAGCCGATCATCAGCTTCAACTATGGCGCGAAAAACATTGACCGTGTGAAGAAAGCATTTCACCTGCTGCTTCGCTCGGCCGCCTGCTATTCCACCGTGCTCTGGCTTTTATGCATGCTGGTTCCACAGATTTTTATTTCGATTTTTACCAGCGACGCAGACCTTGCCGGCTATACCGTCTGGGCGATCCGGATCTATATGGCGGCTTCCCTGCTCTTTTCCGTCCAGCTTGCCTGCCAGCAGACCTTTATCGCCCTTGGAAATGCGAAAACCTCCGTATTTCTGGCGTTGCTCCGGAAAGTACTGCTTCTGATTCCGCTGATTTTTATTCTTCCGCATTTTGTTTCGAATCCGGTATTCGGCGTCTTTGTGGCAGAGCCGGTGGCGGATACAATCGCGGTGGCTACGACGGCGACGCTGTTTTTCAGGGAGTATAAAAAATTGGGATAATTCTAGAAATTGAGAAAACTTAGAAGGATTAAAAAACTTTTTTATATCTTATTAGGAATATTCTTATTGAAAACGAAACGAAAAGAGACAGAATCATTTGTGCGGCTTATCATGCCGATTCCAAATGATTCTGTCTCTTTTTATTATTATAACTAAAACTTCCCACACCGGTACGGTGTGTTGAACCTTGAAAATTCAATATTTCAGCCAATAAAAAAGGCATAAATCTAATCCGTTTGGTATAATGGATTTGACTAGAAACCATCTTTACAAAGGAGATTTATGCCATGTCCAGTATACCACAACACCATTTCAATGAGAACAACTTAAGTGATTGTGTTCAGAGATTTTTTTCCAAACATCATGTTGGTAAGCTTCTTGCCAGATGTAATGGAATGAAAGAAAAAGGTATTTCGCCTGTTTCTCTGCTTCGTTACAAACTCAGCA
>JBNMLY010000109.1:0-7623 GCA_050875065.1 Otoolea sp.
AGATATTGGTATAACTCTTCTTTGTTCATAGCTCTTTCCTCTCTAAAGTCACAAAAGGAGAGAGTTTTTCGCTCTCTCCTCCTGTTTATATTTAGCTATAGGCTTTTACATCTTACTGCTTGTCCGCAATCGCAGCCTGTGCAGCCGCCAAGCGGGCAATAGGTACTCGGAACGGTGAGCAGGATACATAGTCAAGACCAATCTTATGGCAGAATTCTACGGAAGACGGGTCACCGCCGTGCTCGCCGCAGATACCTACATGAAGGGTCGGACGCTCTGCTTTACCTAACTTGATCGCCATCTCCATCAGCTTGCCTACGCCAACCTGATCCAGTTTTGCAAACGGGTCGCTCTCAAAGATCTTCTTGTCGTAGTATGCACCTAAGAACTTGCCTGCGTCATCACGGGAGAAGCCGTAGGTCATCTGTGTTAAGTCATTGGTACCGAAGCAGAAGAACTCAGCCTCTTTTGCGATATCATCAGCGGTCAGAGCTGCACGCGGAATCTCGATCATGGTACCTACTTCGTACTTCAGATCCACGCCTGCTGCTGCGATCTCTTCGTCAGCGGTCTTCACAACGATATCTTTTACATATTTTAACTCTTTCGCATCGCAAGCGAGCGGAATCATGATCTCCGGTTTTACGGACCAGTCAGCGTGTGCTTTCTGTACGTTGATAGCTGCACGGATAACTGCCTTGGTCTGCATCACAGCGATCTCCGGATAGGTAACTGCCAGACGAAGTCCACGGTGACCCATCATCGGGTTGAACTCATGCAGGGAAGCGATGATATTCTTGATCGTCTCAACCGGTTTGCCCTGAGCCTCAGCCAGTTTCTTGATGTCCTCTTCCTCAGTCGGAACGAACTCATGCAGCGGCGGATCCAGGAAACGGATGGTTACCGGGTTGCCCTCCAGAGCCTCGAATAAGCCTTCGAAGTCGCCCTGCTGATACGGAAGGATCTTGTCCAGAGCTGCTTCTCTCTCTTCTACGGTGTCAGCACAGATCATCTCACGGAATGCAGCGATCCTGTCTTCCTCGAAGAACATATGCTCGGTACGGCAAAGACCGATACCTTCTGCGCCAAGCTCTTTTGCTTTCTTCGCATCGGCCGGTGTATCAGCGTTCGTACGAACTTTCAGTTTTCTGAATTTATCAGCCCAAGCCATAACGCGGCCGAATGTACCGGCGATGGTAGCGTCTACGGTCTTGATCTGGCCTTCGTAAATATTACCGGTTGTACCATCGATGGAGATGTAGTCTCCCTCATGGAACTCTTTACCAGCTAATGTGAATTTCTTATTCTCTTCATCCATAGCGATGTCGCCGCATCCGGATACACAGCAGGTACCCATACCACGTGCAACTACGGCTGCGTGGGAGGTCATACCACCGCGGACCGTTAAGATACCCTGGGATACCTTCATACCGGTAATATCTTCCGGAGAGGTCTCCAGACGTACTAATACGACTTTCTCGCCTTTCTCATGCCATTTCTCAGCATCCTCTGCTGTGAACACGATCTTACCGCAAGCAGCACCCGGAGAAGCACCTAAACCTTTTCCAAGCGGAGTCGCTGCCTTTAATGCAGCTGCATCAAACTGCGGATGTAACAGAGTATCGAGGTTACGCGGGTCGATCATAGCGACTGCCTCTTCCTCTGTCTTGTGTCCTTCATCTACCAGGTCGCATGCGATCTGCAGAGCTGCCTGTGCAGTTCTCTTACCGTTACGGCACTGTAACATGTAGAGTTTCTTGTTCTCTACGGTGAACTCCATATCCTGCATATCATGGTAGTGGTTCTCAAGTACCTCGCAAACCTTGATGAAGTCTGCATATGCTTCCGGGAACTCCTGCTCCATCTGTGCAATCGGCATCGGAGTGCGGACACCAGCAACAACGTCCTCGCCCTGTGCGTTCTTTAAGAACTCACCCATCAGCTTCTTCTCGCCGGTGGCCGGATCACGGGTAAATGCAACGCCTGTACCGGACTCATCGTTTAAGTTACCGAATACCATCGGCATTACGTTGACTGCGGTACCCCAGGAGTACGGGATATCATTATCTCTTCTGTATACGTTCGCACGCGGGTTGTCCCAGGAGCGGAATACAGCTTCGATCGCTAATTTTAACTGGGTAACCGGATCAGACGGGAAGTCCTCACCTAACTGTTTCTTATACTCAGCCTTGAACTGCTCTGCCAGGGTTTTTAAATCGGAAGCAGTCAGCTCTACGTCATAGTGAACACCTTTTTCTGCTTTCATCTTGTCGATGAGCTGCTCAAAGTATTTCTTGCCGACCTCCATAACGACATCGGAGAACATCTGGATGAAACGACGATAGGAGTCATATACAAATCGCTCAAATTTCGGGTCCGGGTTGCCAGCGATCATCGCTGCAACTACCTCATCATTTAAACCAAGGTTTAAAATGGTATCCATCATACCCGGCATGGATGCTCTTGCACCGGAACGAACCGATACTAACAGTGGGTTCTTCAGATCGCCGAATTTCTTTCCGTTGATCTCTTCCATCTTCTTAACGCCTTCCATGGTCTGTGCCATGATCTCGTCGTTAATCTTGCGGCCATCCTCATAATACTGGGTACAAGCTTCTGTGGTGATCGTAAATCCCTGTGGAACCGGCAGGCCGATGCTTGTCATCTCTGCCAGGTTCGCACCCTTGCCTCCCAGCAGGTTACGCATGGTCATGTCGCCCTCACTAAACATATAAACCCATTTTGCCATAAGTATTCTCCTCCTATACTCATTTATGTTTTACATCCACACATTTGATTTTATGTGAAAGATAAATGTCATCGTGAATATTATAACACAATCCTCGGTCTAGTAAAGAGTTTTTTTGAATTATTTCCAACTTTTTTTCGATCAATTTATATTTTTTTGTAATTTTCACAAATATAAAGCAAGATGACAGTCCAGAGCAGCGCCTAATCTGCCCTTTTTCCTTGCTCTTTTCTTTCTTTTTGCGGTACAAATTGACGAATCAGCTTCACTGCCTGCCGGATTTCCATTGGTTTTGCGATATGCGCATTCATTCCCGCCTCCCGGCACCGCCGGATATCGTCTGAAAATGCGTTTGCTGTCAGAGCCAGAATCGGGATCGATGATGCATCTGGACGGTCAATCGCGCGGATTTGGCGTGCCGCACCGCAGCCGTCAAGCACCGGCATCATCATATCCATCAAAATGACATCGTACCCCCCTTCATTTTCCGTGAACGCTTTTACCGCCTCTTCTCCATTATATACCGTTTCCACACTGGCCTTTTCATCTTCCAGCAGATATTTCGCCACCTCGCGGTTTAACTCATTATCTTCTACCAGAAGAATGTGTACCCCCTGTAGATTCTGTTCCGGTTCTGCTCCTGTTTTTCTTTCAATCTCTACTTCTTCCCCGCACTTAAATGGCAGCATAAGCCAAAAAGTTGTGCCAATTCCTTTTTCACTTTCTACTTCGATCGTTCCGTTCATTTTGTCAACCAGCTTTTTGACGATCGCCATTCCCAGTCCTGTCCCAGATACGTTCTCTTCTGATTCCTGTTCTCTTGAAAATGGCTCAAATATATGGTGAAGATACTCTTCGCTCATTCCCACGCCCGTGTCCGAAATCGTATAATAAAAACGTACTGTGCCATCCACCGAACGTACTTCCTCCAGGGAAGTTTTTATCATACCTCCTTCTTTATTATACTTAACTGCATTCGAAACCAGATTCGTCATAATCTGCCGAACGTGCAGCGGACTTCCAATCACAAACGGATGACGCAATGACATTCCACATTCGATGTTTCCGGTTATCCCCTTTTCCCGCATTGGACCTTCCAAGATCTCGTACGTCTGCTTCACAATTTCCCTCATATCAAATGGTTCTTCCGCCAGACGAACTTCACCACTTTCCAATTTACTCATATCCAAGACATCATTGAGCAGGGATAACAGATGCTTTGCCGCTACGACAGCTCTCTCCAGACATTGTTCAACCTTTACCCGTTCTCCGGCACACCGCCCGGCAATCTCAAGCAGCCCCAAAATTCCATTGAGCGGCGTGCGGACGTCGTGGCTCATCCGTGCCAGAAAATCGGATTTGGCCGCATTGGCAAGTTCCGCTTCCAGGCAGGCTTTTTCCAACTTTTTTCTTGCTTCCTCCTGCGCCCGTTTCTGCTGCGTAATATCACGCCCCATCGCAATCGCAATCACATCTCCTTCTTCGTTTACAGACAACAGAACATTCAAGCGAATATAGGCATCTTCCCTCTGATTATAATATTCAAATTCTTTATTGCGGCATCCAGCCTGATATTCTTCCAGCAGCTTATTGCGAAGCTCTCTATTTCCCAGTTCTTCCTCCCCTATCATCTGGAAATCTTCTTTCAACGCATCCAGATAATATGATAAACTAACGGGAAACTGTTCTCTCCTAAAACGCTCACCTCCCGAATTTTCTCGAACCCGGTACCCATCTTCCACCATGGATTTTGTCAAATTGATCGTAATCGCATATTCACAATCATGCAAAAGCGCATCCCGGTAACGGCGTCTCTCTTCCATATACATTTGGTTCGTTTTTTCATGACGATCAATATCCAGCAAAATACTCCGCAAAATTCTTCTGCCGTTTTCCCAGCTGCACCTTCCAGAATCCATAACCCACTTAGGTGAACCATCTTTGCAAATCACACGATATTTCAGCGAATAAATATCCCCCTGCTCCAACTGCCGTTCAATTCCTTCCTGAAATTCCTCCCGATCAGCCGGCCATACATTCAGATAGCCACTGTTATGATTTGCCATCAGAAATTCATCCACGTCCCGAAACCCCTGCATTCGTGCCAGTTCTTCTGAAACGTGGCAGAACGGATATCCGCCACAATCCTCATTCACTGTGTAGCCACCACTGATTCCACGCATTACCGTTTCCAATTCCACGCTAACCTGGTGCTGAACTTTCTGGAGCTGTTTGTTTTCTTCTGAAAGCCTGTGATGCTGCTCCAGCTCTTTCTTACGCATTTCATCAATGTTCTTCCCCATGAACATCACATAACGCAGCGTGCCATCCGCTTTTCTTCCTGCTGCCATAAAAATCGCGCGAACCCACGTGTTTTTCCGATTTAAATATTCTCTGGAGATTACATCCTTATCTTTCATACGTTCCTGTAAGGTTGTACGGTCTGTAAACTCATGAATCGACGCACGGTAAGCCTCATCTACGATCGTATTCAAAAACCATTGTCGTTCCTCTTCATACAGGCAACTTCTTTTTTTATTTTCCTGCACAATGGCTGATAATTTTACCCTTTGAAAAATCCCTGTATCCAAATCGACGTAATAACTGTATAAATACTGCCGCGTCAATGCCTGAATCATCGTAACCTGCATGTTCATGGATGCCTGTGCCTGCAAAAGTTCTGCTTTCTTCCGTTCATACGAATTTTCCAGTTGGCTAAGCGCATCCTGGTTTAGCGCCTTTAATTCTGTCACATCCTGATGATAACCATGCATTACCATTTGATCGTCCTGAACACGTTCCGCCCATCCGCAGCAGCGAATGTAGACAATCCCACGTTCTGGATGTCGCCAACGATACAAAACTTCTGCCCGTCCCTCTTCCCGCAGCCGACTGTCATACTCTATGAATTTATCCTGATCATCTGAATAGATCCTCTCAGTTAGGAATCGGGCGGCTTCTTCCGAGGAAATTTCCAGCGGCATCCCCATTAATCCGCACATGGTGGCATCGCACTCCAGATGTTTCTTTTTTTCCCCATCGGACCATAAATTCCAAAGACCTACATATCCCCCCTCCAGCGTCTTCTGAATCTGTTTCCAGTTCCATGAAGTGTCTATTTCTATTGTTTCATATTTCATTGCTTGTCCTTCTTTCCATTTCCCAAACCTTTCCATCTATATTAATTGTAACTTTTCCCTTCTACCCTGTCAAACACGATTTACCTGCAAATTATAAATATGGTTTCACAAAACTTCAGCAAACATTGCGCGAGTCAGCACTCAAATAGAATTCGAACAAATCACGCCCCAAACGATTAACATAGGGCCATAGTTGACGCAGAGTCACAAAAAGGCAGGAACCCTTGCTGTTCTTCTCTTTCTGGTTTCTGCCACTGAAAGAAAATCCTGCAATATGGTTTCTGCCTTTTCTCTTTTGCCTCTACCAGCTTTCCTTTTCACATTTTCCAGTCCTGCAAAAGTAAAAAGAAAAGCTGGCAAATTCAATTTTTATTCTAATTTCATTCCACGTTTATTTTAGAAACGGAATTTATCCTCAAAATAGCTCTTTAACTCAGCGATCGGCACACGTACCTGCTCCATGGTATCACGGTCACGGATGGTAACTGCCTGGTCGGTCTCAGATTCAAAGTCGTAAGTGATGCAGAATGGAGTACCGATCTCATCCTGACGGCGGTAACGTTTACCGATATTTCCTCTGTCATCGAACTCACAGTTGTAGTACTTGCTCAGTTCTGCATAGATTTTCTCTGCGCCCTCGTTGAGCTTTTTAGACAGCGGAAGCACACCGATCTTAACCGGTGCAATCGCCGGATGGAAGTGAAGAACGGTTCTCACATCGCCCTCGCCGATCTCTTCCTCATCGTATGCGGAGCAGAGGAATGCCAGGGTAACACGGTCAGCACCCAGGGACGGCTCGATGACATACGGAATATACTTTTCCTTCTTCTCATCATCAAAGTAGGTCATATCCTGACCGGAAACATTCTGATGCTGGGTCAGATCGTAATCGGTACGGTCTGCGATACCCCACAGCTCGCCCCATCCGAACGGGAACAGGAATTCCAGGTCGGTCGTTGCCTTGCTGTAGAAGCACAGCTCTTCAGCAGAATGATCGCGGGCACGCATCTCATCCGGCTTGATGCCAAGTGTCTGCAGCCAGTCGATGCAGTGCTGTTTCCAGTATGCGAACCACTCAAGATCGGTTCCCGGCTCACAGAAGAACTCCAGCTCCATCTGCTCGAACTCTCTGGTACGGAAGGTAAAGTTACCCGGTGTGATCTCGTTACGGAAGGATTTACCGATCTGACCGATACCAAACGGGATCTTCTTGCGGGAGGTTCTCTGTACGTTCTTGAAGTTTACAAAGATACCCTGTGCGGTCTCCGGACGCAGATATACGGTGTTTTTTGCATCCTCGGTAACACCCTGGAATGTCTTGAACATCAGGTTGAACTGACGAATGTCGGTAAAATCATGCTTACCGCAGCTCGGGCAGCAGATATTGTTGTCATCGATATACTGTTTCATCTGCTCCTGGGACCAACCGTCTACCGAGCCCTCGATCTCGATGCCATGCTCTGCCATATAATCCTCGATGAGCTTATCTGCACGGAAACGCTCTTTACAGCTCTTGCAGTCCATCAGCGGGTCAGAGAAACCGCCCAGATGTCCGGATGCCACCCATGTCTGGGAGTTCATCAGGATCGCACAGTCCACACCTACGTTGTACGGGCTTTCCTGAATAAATTTCTGCCACCATGCGCGTTTTACATTGTTTTTCAGTTCTACGCCCAGATTGCCGTAGTCCCATGTATTGGCAAGGCCGCCGTAAATCTCAGAACCCGGATATAC
>JBNMLY010000110.1:0-7577 GCA_050875065.1 Otoolea sp.
ACTGACACTGACGGCAGCGAGACAGCGCATGGTCAACGGCGAGACGCGGTTTGCGAAGGTCAGCCGGTTTATCGAGGAGATCCCGCCGCAGCTTCTGGACGAGGAAGAGCAGCCGTCCGTCTTTGGGCGGGCGGCCGGCCTGAGCCGGGGCGGCCGTGGATTTGAGGATGCGGACGCTGGCAGTCCTTTTTCTGGCGGCGCAGGCGGCGGATGGTCTGGTGCGGATGGAAATGACTGGGGCGGCGGAAGCCGTTATGCCAGAGAGCGAGGTTTTGGAAGCGGGGCTGGCAGCAGTTACGCGGGCAGAAGTGGACTTGACGGTGGAGAAAATGCCTCTGGCTGGACAACAGGCAGTTTTGGCGTATCCGGCGCGGGAGACGGCGATCGGGTGCGGATTGGCGGAATGTCCGGAAGACGTCCTCTTTCTGAGAGCGATGCTGCCTGGGAGCGCGGCGCAGCGCGGATGAGCGGCTGGGGCGGCGTGAGTGGCTCCGAAAGTGCCGGTTCCGGTTCGGGATCTGGCTGGGGCGCATCGGCAGGTGCTGGTACATCTGGAAATAGCGGTTTTGGAGGCGGACGGGCCACTTCCGGCGCAGGTTCCGCCCGCACGTTGGATCCCTACAAGAGCGCTTACAGTTCCAGCAGCCGCCCATCCAGTCCGGCACCATCGTTTGGTAAGGCGTTTACTGTTCAGAAAGCCGATCATCTTGCCTACGGCGAGGGCGATAGAGTTCGTCACATTAAATTCGGTGAGGGAACCGTGCAGAAGATTGCGGACGGCGGCAAGGATTTCGAGGTAACAGTTAATTTTGACCGCGTGGGCGTGAAAAAAATGTTCGCCTCCTTTGCAAAACTGGTAAAGTGTTAGCCGGTGTTTACATACAGACACTTTTGGAACAGAATCGGGAGAATGATTCATGTAATGGTGGCGTAAATTTACCATGTTAAAACATTTTCGCCGGATCCAATAAAAAATATAGTAAAATCAGCCGAGTGATGGTATAATAACATCAAGAATTGCGGTTCAAAACGCGGGAAAGGATGTGGAGTGTATGAATAAATTTGATATGATGAGCAAAGATGCGCTCTCCAGAGTGGAAGAGATCATGAATGCAACCAAACTGAATGAATTCCTTCACAGAAAAGAAGAAGAGGAGAAACAGAAAAACTGTATTCTCTGGATTTTAGCGATTATCGGTGTTGTAGCAGCCGTTGCAGCGATTGCCTACGGCGTATATCGTTTCTTTACTCCGGATTATCTGGAAGATTTCGAGGACGACTTCGACGATGATTTCGACGACGATTTCTTCGAGGATGAGAGCGACGAGAAAGAGAAGAAAGACTGATTGTAGTACCTGAGTCAATGAATCGGAATGAATACTGCGTGGAACCGGAAAATGGATTTCACGCAGTATTTATTTGTTTCATAGGAAAATACGCCCTATGAAACAAGAACGCTCCGCGTGGATGCGCACTCGCGCGAAGAGGAATCATGTCGCAAGCGACCGCGCTCGGCGCGAGAATGTGCCAAGGCACATTCTTTATTCTCAAAGAAAAGTTTATGGTTTTTATATCTTGGAAAAAGAAAAGAATTCCTGTATACTATAAAGATATGAATTAGAATCGCAGATAGTAATTAACTGTGATTTGACGAATAATTTGCAGTTTGTGAATATAGAGCGGTAACAGCCGCAGAGAGAAGGAGTTATATAATTATCAATGAAAAAAGGTGAAATTTACGAAGGAACCGTAGAGCGGATTGAGTTCCCAAACAAGGGCGTAGTGGTGGTTGACGGAGAGAAGGCGATTGTCAAGAATGCGCTTCCGGGACAGAAGATCCGTTTTCGTATCAATAAAAAGCGCGGCGGCCGATGCGAGGGAATGCTTTTGGAAGTGGTTGAGCATTCGAAATTAGAGACGGCGGAGGATGTATGTCCGCATTTTGGCATCTGCGGCGGCTGTCTCTACCAGCCGATTCCGTATGAGGAACAGCTTGCGATCAAGGAAAAACAGGTGCGCTCCCTTCTGGATGCGGTATGTCCGGAATATGAATTTGAAGGTATTTTAGGCAGCCCTCTGGTACAGGGATACCGCAATAAGATGGAGTTTTCCTTTGGCGATGAGGTAAAGGATGGCCCGATGTCGCTGGGAATGCACAAGCGGGGCAGTTTTTACGATGTGGTTACGACGGGCGAATGCCGCATCGTGCATCCGGATTTCCGCAAGATCCTCATCTGTACGAAGGAATATTTTGAGGAAAAGAAGGTCGGATTTTATAAGAAAATGCAGCATACCGGCTATCTGCGCCACCTTCTGGTGCGCCGCGCGATCAAGACGGGGGAGATTCTGGTCGATTTGATCACGACGACGCAGACGGATACCTTTGAGGGAACGGAAGGGGCACTGTTAAACGAATGGACAGAGCGCCTGCAGGCGCTTCCTCTGGAGGGCAGTTTTGCGGGGATTCTGCATACCAAGAATGATACATTGGCGGACGCCGTGAAGGATGAGGGAACCGATATCCTGTTCGGGCGCGATCATTTTTACGAGGAGCTTCTGGGACTGCGGTTTCAGATCTCGCCGTTTTCCTTCTTCCAGACAAACTCGCTGGGCGCGGAAGTGCTTTATGAGAAGACGCGTGAATATGTCGGCGAGACGAAAGGAAAGGTTGTGTTTGACCTTTACAGCGGCACCGGCACGATCGCACAGATCCTTGCACCGGTCGCAGAGAAAGTAGTCGGTGTGGAGATTGTCGAGGAAGCCGTCGAGGCGGCCTGTGAGAATGCGGCGCGCAACGGACTTGGCAACTGTGAATTTCTGGCGGGGGACGTCCTCAAGGTGGTAGACGAGCTGGAAGAAAAGCCGGATCTGATCGTTCTGGATCCGCCGCGCGACGGAATCCACCCGAAGGCGATCGGAAAGATTCTGAATTTTGGCGTTAGCCACATGGTGTATGTATCTTGTAAACCGACTAGCCTTGCAAGAGACTTAGAGCCAATCCAGGCGGCGGGCTATCAGGTGGATAAGGTGTGCTGCGTGGATATGTTCCCGCATACAGCAAACTGCGAGACGGTGGTATCCTTAACAAAACGGAGTTAAAAAAGCGTATTTAGCAAAATAAAATGTAACTATATATACATTTAAAAGTATTTTGAGAGGATGAGGCAGCATGAAATTATTGATTGACAAGTTAAAGTTGAAGCTGCTACTGGAGAAGAAAAGAGCATATATAGGAAACGATTTGGATGGAGTGGATGTTTTATTTACAGCCGTCATTTATATGATTTCCCTGTTATGCAGTGAATTTAAGGATATGTTCGGAATTAACCGATATGTGATTGGAACGTTGGCATGGGGCTTGGCGTTTGGAATCTTATTTTATGGGATATATCGTGTGTGGAAGAGCAGGCATTGCCGATATAATCACGAAATATTATTCCATGATATTGAAAATTTAAATGAGGTTCTGCACCGATTTTCGATTGTGGCAGTAAAAGATAGTTTTAATCCGTATCCGAATCGGTTTCTTCTTCATTATGATGAGGTTTGGAAATGCTGGTTTTTCTTCAGTTTTCATACATCGGAATATCAGAATGAGGAGAACATAAAGCAGCGCCTGTCAAATCAGTTAAAGGTAGATCCGAAATATATTTCTATTCAGTACATTTCTGATCGGGTTCAGCCAAAATATTCGGAGCGTGATCGAGTGAATAAAGTATATCAGCACAGCCTGTATCAGGGAATTGTAGCACAGTTTCCAGATAGTCTGAAACAGGATGAATTTGAACTTGATGGTGTTCGATACAGATGGTGGACGATCGAAGAGATGGAACAGGATAAGAATATACAGGAAAAAAATGGAGATGTGGTAGCGTTTGTAAAAGAAAAAATACGCTAAGCACATAAAAATAGTATGTTAGAAAACCTCTAAAACTGCTGTGAAAGCAAAGCAGACAATGCTTTTTTGCAGCAGTTTTTCTGTTATTATTTTTATAAAATCGTTTTAAAAACAGATTTAATGGATGTGAAAATCATGGATGAAAAGATGGATCATGAAATAAGAACGGGTACAGCAGATGTTCAGATAGAGGAAACACCCGTGCAGCGCCGGAAAAGAGAGATTTTACTGTGTGAGCGCACGCCGGAAGCCCTGTGGGAAGCGATTCTTGCATTTGAGGGAGTGGCCTTTTACACAGCGAAAGGGCTGGAATATTCGTACACGATCCGGGGAAATGAGATGTTTGTCAGCCGGAAGGAAAAGTCGGTCACGCGCGCCAGCATCTTGGTGGCGTATAAGAAAGCGCGGGAGATTGGCTGTGTGACCGGACCGAAGCAGTTGGGCGTGTTTGGGGCAAGCTATCTCTATCCGGTGTTTCGGCGGTTGGGGATTATCTCATCTGCGCCAATGTTGGTTGATCTCCGCCCCGAAAAACAGGATACAGATGCAGGCGTACAGCCAAAGCATCAGGATCACGACGGCGGTTAAGCTGCCGTACATATAGGAATAGTTGCTGAAATGGTCGAAATAGATGGAAAATCCGTAGGAACATCCAATCCACCCAACCGTGGAGATGAGCGCGCCGGGAATCTGACGGCGGATATCCTGGCGTTCGTAAGGAAGCCAGGTGTACAGCGTGAGAAAGAAAAGTGTCAGCAGCGCCAGCGCGAGAACCGTCCGGAGACTGATCAGGCAGGCCACGAACCCGTCCAGTATCGGGAAAAAACGGAACAGCAGACGCTGCAGGGAAGAACCGAACACCATCAGAACCAGGGAGAAGATACACATCAGGAGAAACACGATGGTATAACCGGAGTTGATGATGCGCCCGAACAGGTAGTTTCTGCGTTTGCGGCAGTCAATGATGCGGTTCAACCCGCGCTCGATTCCCAGCATCCCGCGGGCGGCCGACCAGATGGTTGCCACGGTGGTCACCGAGAGCAGGGCAGCCGGGGAGACGGTCTGGATGTCCTGAATCGCCGACTCGATCAGCGGATGGATGCTGACCGGAAGCAGCCGCACCATCACCTGCATCAGATCCTCCGGGCTGACAGCGGGAATAAGCTGAATCAGCGTCAGCAGAATCATGATAAAGGGTGCAGCGGACAGAACGATAAAAAAAGAAGCTTGGGCGGCATACACCGTGACTTCGTCTTTGATAAAGTTGTCGTAGATCCGTTTACAGTTCAGGATAAAAGAAAGCATGGGAGACCTCGTATCTGTTTATATTATATAAGATATATTTTTGGCATTCTAAATTCGGACAACCGGAATAGCAGATGGAACTATCATCAGCAAGCAGTCAACGGACCGATGCCATTGTATTAAAAGTATATTATCATGAGGCCGAAAAAATAGCAATGGATTCGCCCGTCTTGACGAAATAGCCGGTTTCCCGTATGATAAGACGAGGTAGAGAGAATGCGGATTTACAGAAAATTTGCAAAGCATGAGAAGGATAAGATTGCAGAGAGGTATAAACAATAAAGCATGGGAGGAAACGAAATGATCGCAATCACAGCATGCGCGGCGGCTCTGGCGGCCGGGGCAGCGGGGCTCCTGTTTCGCTCAGAATATGAAAAAAAACATTTTGTGACTGACCAGTATGAGATTGAGAGTCCGAAGCTGCCGGAGGAGACAACGTTCCGGTATGTATTTCTGTCGGATCTGCACGACAATGTATATGGAACGGACAATGAGCCGCTGGTAGAGGCCATCCGGGCATTCCGGCCGGATGCGGTGCTGATCGGCGGCGATATGATGGTCTGCAAGGGAAAGGGCGATTTGAACGTTACGGTAGCACTTCTGGAAAAGCTGACCTCATTTGTACCGGTTTACTATGCGAATGGGAATCATGAGGAACGAATGAACCGGGAGCGCGATGTATACGGGGATTTGTATGATCGGTTTCTAGCGGAATTAAAACGTCTGGGCGTCCATTATTTATCCGATCGGAGCGAGGATATCAACCCGTGGATCCGGGTGACCGGGTGCAATCTGAGGGAGGAATATTATAAGCATCATTTCACGGTGCCGAAGCTGCCGCTGGAGGAGATCTCGGAGCGGGTTGGAGCTGTGGCGGATGATACGAGTCTTCATCAAAGGAGAAAATCGCATTTTTCTGTCCGGACGGAAGAAACTTCTGCTTGGACAAAAGAGACGGGAAGAACAGGTCATGAAACGTACGAAATATTATTATTTCATTCCCCACTCTTTTTTGAAACCTGTCGGAAATGGGGGGCGGATCTGACACTCTGCGGACATTTCCACGGTGGGACGATCCGGATTCCGGGACTCGGGGGACTGATGACCCCACAGTACCAGTTTTTCCTGCCGTGGTGCGCCGGACGGTTTGACGCGGATGGAAAGACGATGATCGTCAGCCGGGGACTGGGAACGCATTCGATCAATCTGCGGCTGAATGACCGGCCGGAACTGGTGTGCGTGACACTGCGGGGACGAAAAAGAAAAGATTCTGACTTCTAGGGGGAAATTCTTTGATAGAGTCGAGAGCGTATGAATGTTTGAGCACGGAACTATCAATGAGCAAATTTGAAAAACTACACAAATTTAGAAGTGAAAGCATGTGTTCGTCAGACCTGAATTTGAGTACATTTGCGATGCAAGGAAATAAAGGGAAGAAGGAGTTCGGAAAGCATGGAAATTTCCTATAAATTAGATAATTTTGAAGGGCCGCTTGACCTGCTGCTTCATCTGATTGAGAAAAATAAGGTAAGTATATACGATATTCCGATCGTTCTGATCACAGAGCAGTATCTGGAATATGTCAATCAGATGGATCACGAGGATTTGGATGTCGTCAGCGATTTTTTGGTGATGGCGGCGACGCTTCTTGATATCAAATCGCGGATGCTTCTTCCGAAGGTGGAGAAGGAAGAAGAGGAAGACGAGGAGGATCCGCGCGCGGAGCTGGTGCGCCGGCTGCTTGAATACAAGATGTATAAATATATGGCGCAGGAGCTGGAAGAACGGGAGCAGGAAGCGGAGCTTCTCTTTTTCAAGGAACCGACGATTCCGCGGGAAGTGGCGAAGTATGAGGAACCGCTGGATCTGGACAAGCTTTTGGATGGCCTGACGCTGGCAAAGCTGCAGAAAGTGTTCGACGCCGTCATGAAGCGGAATGCCAATAAGCTTGACCCGGTGCGGAGCCGGTTTGGGACAATCCGCAGGGAGCCGATCAGCCTGGAACAAAAGGTTCAATCGGTGCTTTCCTATGCGCGGGAACACCGCCATTTTAAATTTAGTGACGTTCTGGAACGTGAATCCGACCGTCTGGAGATAGTTGTGGCCTTCCTGGCCGTGCTGGAACTGATGAAGATGGGACGGATTCATCTGGTGCAGGAAAAGCTGTTTGATGAGATGCAGATCGACACGGTGGACATGGATGAAGCGGAGGATGAGGCAGAGCTGGAACTTTCGCTGGAGGAAGGAGAAAGCGCCCCGGTTGAGAATATAGGTGCAGATGTATCGGAAGAAGAATTAAAAAAGAAGCTGGAAGCGGATGGGATGGAAGATTTTGAAAAAGATTAGCAGGGAAAAGTTAAATGTGATATAAAAG
>JBNMLY010000111.1:0-7537 GCA_050875065.1 Otoolea sp.
ATCATACGCCTGTGAAAGACTCTCGGCAATCCGTCTTGCATTGGAAAACCGCTTAAAATCAGCCGCCAGCTGTTCTTCTTCGCCGTCCTTTAATGCGGCATTTTCAATCTCCTCGATCTCAAACCGGCAGAAATCCATCTCCCGCAATCTTGTTTCCTGATCGGAAGCAAATGCAGCACATTTCTGTTTTAACTGCGTATATAAGCGATATGCAGCTTCCGTATTCTGTTTGAATGGGAGAAGTTTTTCTCCTCCATACGCATCGAGGATTTCCAGATGTTTGGACGCATTCACCAGCGACTGGTGTTCATGCTGTCCGTGCAGATCGATCAGAAGACCCGTGATCTCCCGCAGCCTTGCCGCCGTCACTGTCTCATCATTGATACGGCTGATGCTCCGGGTCGGTGTGATTTTCTTAGAAATGATTAAAATGCCCTCTTCATCAGGGTAAATGTCGTGTTCTTTCAGCTGCTCCCGTTTTCTCTCATCATCGATGGAGAAAACCAGCTCAATGTAGGCGCTGTCGCAGCCCCGGCGGATCATCTCCTTCGGTGCCTTGCCGCCCAGCGCGATCTGGACCGAACCGATGATGATCGATTTTCCGGCTCCCGTCTCACCGGTCAGAATGTTGAGTCCGTCCCCGAACTCCACCTCCGCCGAATCGATCAGCGCCAGATTTTTCACTCGTAAATGATAAAGCATCCGCTTCCTGTTCCTCCTTATTATCCCGCAGCCAACTGTTCAGTGCCTTCACCGTTGCCGGCAAAAATCCATGCAAATTTGTCTTCGACAAAGGATTTTTGCCTCTCAAGCCAGGATTTTCTTATGGGTTCCGCAGAAAATGCGTAAACCTACCCCCATTTTTATCCCGCAATTAGTTTGCGGATCTTGTCCATCAACACGATCGTATCGTCCACCGTCCGGACCGCACACATGACCGTGTCATCCCCGGCGATACAGCCGACGATCTCTGAAAAATGGATGGCGTCGAGCGCTGCCGCGACGGCCATCGCCATGCCGGACACCGTCTTGATGACAAGGATGTTCTGCGCCATATCCATGGAAACGAAGCTGTCGTGCAGAATACGGGTATATTTATCATTGAACGCCGTCTGCGGATGGAAAACCGCATATTTCTGTCCGCCGTTTTCCGTCTGAATCTTGGACAGCTTTAATTCCCGGATATCCCTGGAAACCGTTGCCTGCGTGACATTGTATCCTTCTTTATTCAAATATTCCGCCAGCTCTTCCTGCGTCTCAATCTCATATTTTCCAATCAATTCCACAATCTTGCTGTGACGTTCCATTTTCATGGCTTCTGACTCCTTTCGGCGGTTGACCGCCCTTCTTTTCCGACAGTTTCCACGGTAACCCCTGCTGCTCTTTTGATCCCGCAGACAACTGCCCAATCGACTCACAGATACACCTTTGTTTCCTACTTATATCTGTTATATTTGCTTCATCTTATTTCGTATATTCTCCAAAAACGGCACCTGTTTCAGCTGAATCAAGGTCGTCTCGATCTCTGATTTTTCTATCTCGATTGTATCGCCCGGCTCGATATCGACCACCGTATCGCCATCGAAACTCAGCGACACCTTCGTCCGCCCGGTCGTCTGAATCCGCAGGCTTAAATGGTTATCCGGCGGCAGAACGATGCTGCGCGAATTGAGCGAATGCGGGCAGAGCGGGGTTAGTACCATCAGATCTGCCTCCGGTGCCACGATCGGACCGCCTGCCGACAGGTTGTACGCCGTCGAACCAGTCGGGGTCGCAACCACCATGCCGTCCGCCGAATATTCGTTGAACAGCTGTCCGTTGACATCCAGCTCAAACCGGAACGCGTCGATTCCCATACGGTTCAGGACGATATCGTTGAGCGCGATATCTTCCATAACGACCTTTCCGCCGGAAATCACGCGTCCCTTTATCATCATCCGGCTTTCCAGACGGTAGTGATCCTCCATCAAATCCCACATGGCAGGCAGAATATCCTCCTCATGCCCAATCTGCGTCAGATAACCGAGATGTCCCATGTTGATGCCAAACAGCGGGAGCTTACGCCCCGCCAGATCTCTCGCCGCCTGAATCAGCGTTCCGTCACCACCCAGACAGATCACGCCGTCTGTGTCCTCCGGCACCGTCCGCCGATCCGTATAGCGGTACGCCGGTGCCACCCCGGCATCCCGGCGAAGGCCATCATGGCGATCCAGACGGATGCACCGACAGCCCTGCTCGGCAAAAAAGCTGCAAATCAGATCGGCCGCTTCCTCAACCCGCGGCTTTTCCCGGTTTACAATCAGATAAAAATTTCTCATGTTTTATCTAACTCCCTGTGAGCTTCCTCAACGACCGCTTCCGGTGAAACCGGGCACTCTTTTTCTGCCTTTGCAAGCGCTTCCTCGCCGGTCACGTTTTCGTCCGATGTCTGCTCCGGCTTGTGCAGGTACAGAAGGTACTCAATATTTCCCTCCGGCCCCTTGATCGGGGAAAATTCCAGATTCCGAATCTCAAATCCGATCTCCGCCGCATACGCCATCACCATCTGGATGACCTCCAGATGGGTACTCTTCTCGCGGACAACCCCCTTCTTTCCGACTTTTTCACGTCCCGCCTCACACTGCGGCTTGATCAGTGCCACTACCTCGCCGCCCGGGCTTAAAATCTCCTTGACCGGACCTAAGACTTTCGTCAGGGAGATAAAGGAAACGTCAATCGAAGAGAAATTTACCGGCTCGCCGATGTCCTCCGGCGTCACGTAACGGATATTCGTCTTCTCCATGCAGACAACACGCGGATCATTGCGAAGCTTCCACGCCAGCTGTCCGTGTCCCACATCGACTGAAAATACTTTGACTGCGCCGTTCTGCAGCATACAATCGGTAAATCCACCCGTGGACGCGCCTACGTCCATACAGACCTTTTTGTCCAGCGTCACACCGAAATGTGTCATCGCCTTCTCCAGCTTCAGACCGCCTCGGCTCACATATTTTAAGGTAGATCCGCGCACCTCGATCTTCGCATTTTCATCAAAGGTCGTCCCCGCCTTGTCCTCTTTCTGATCCTCTACATATACAATCCCGGACATGATGATCGCTTTCGCTTTCTCACGGGATTCTGCTAGGCCTCTCTTGACGAGAAGCATATCTAACCGTTCTTTCATTCTATGTTCTTCCTTCCGCTGCTGCCACTTTCTTTCATTTCGATGCAGATATGGCAGTTTTGTACATATATCCAATCCCTGCTATCCTCGCAAATGAGTCTTCAACAAAGAATGTCTCACATGCCCATATTCACAGGACACTTTTTCTCTCCAAACACCTGCTGCGAATTGCTTTCCATCACACTTGCGCATCAGGCTCCAGCACGCCCTCGCGCCTCAATCGCGCCAGAATCGAATCACTGTCGATCCCCAGCTCATTGCGGAGCACCGACACATTTCCGTGTTCGACATATGCATCCGGCAGCGCTATATTGACTACCTTGATCTGCGGGTAGTGCTTCTGCACATAATCCGTTACCCTCTCTCCGTAACCGCCGCGCAGAACATTTTCCTCCAGCGTCACGATCGTGTGGTGTGTTCCTGCCAGACGGTCAATCACATCGGTATCCACCGGCTTCACAAACCGGCCGTTAACCAGCGTACACGGCTGTCCGGCACTCTTTAATTTCTCCCGGATATGTTCCGCCGTGCTGACCATGCTTCCGACCGCCAGAAGCGCCGTACCACTCTCTTCATACAGCATCTCGCTGACTCCATACTCGATCGGTGCCAAAAATTCTTTCAGTCCCCGGTACGCCTCGCCCCTCGGATAACGGATCGCGATCGGCCCGTCGTAAGCAATGGCAAACTGTAGCATTTATTCCAACTCCCAGCGGTTTTTCGGCGCCATCACACTCATATTCGGCACGGACGACAGGAAAGTCAAGTCAAAAATTCCCTGATGCGTCTCGCCGTCGCTTCCGACCAGTCCCGCACGGTCTACGCAGAACACAACCGGAAGATTCTGGATACAGACGTCGTGAATGATCTGATCATACGCTCTCTGTAAAAAGGATGAGTAGACCGCTACCACCGGCTTCAATCCGGCTGCTGCCATGCCCGCCGCCGAGGTCACCGCATGTTCCTCCGCAATTCCCACATCAAAGAAGCGATCCGGATATTCCTTTGAGAACCGTTTGAGTCCCGTTCCATCCGGCATCGCCGCCGTTACCGCCACGATCTTCGGATTTTCTGCCGCCAGACGGCAGAGTTCCCTGGAAAATACATCCGTATAGCCTGGATGCTCTTTTTTTCGGAGTGGTTTTCCCGTCTCAATATCAAACGGTTCAACGCCGTGAAATGCCGACGGATTCTTTTCCGCCGGGCGGTAGCCCTTGCCTTTCTTCGTGATCACATGGATCAGCACCGCACGGTTGATCTTCTTCGCCTCGCTGAAAATGCGGATCAATCCCTTAATATCATGTCCATCCACCGGTCCCAGATACGTGATTCCCATATTTTCAAACCACATACCCGGAATCAGGAGCTGTTTGATGCTGTTCTTCGTCCGAAGCAGGGTACCGACCAGATCCGAACCGATCATCGGGATTCGCGATAACGTGCCCGCCACATTCTTTTTCAGCAGATTGTAGCCCTCGTCGGCACGAAGGTTATTCAAATACCGCGACATACCGCCGACATTTTCTGAGATTGACATATTATTATCATTTAACACGATAATAAAATTCGTTTTGAGACGTCCCGCATTGTTGAGCGCCTCATACGCCATGCCGCCGGTCAGCGCGCCGTCCCCGATGACGGAAACGATCGAATAGTCCTCCCCCAGCAGGTCGCGCCCCTGTGCCATGCCAAGTCCCGCTGAGATCGAAGTGGAACTATGACCCGTGTCGAACGCATCAAATGGACTTTCTTTGCGCTTCGGGAAGCCACTTAAACCGCCATACTGACGCAGACCGTCAAAATTATCCCTCCGTCCACTGAGTATCTTGTGTGTATAGGACTGATGCCCTACATCCCAGATAATCTTATCTTTCGGAAGATCCAGGGCGCAGAACATCGCGATCGTCAGCTCCACCACTCCCAGGTTGGACGCCAGATGGCCGCCTGTATGGCTCGTCGTCTCGATCAGGAACTCGCGTATCTCCGCCGCCAGCTCCTTGCGCTCGTCCTCGCTTAACCGCTTTACATCCTCCGGCCCTTTTATCGTATCTAATATCATAATTTCAGCCCCCAACCGTATCTCACACCGTTTTTCCACATCCGCTGCCGATTCCGGTTTTTGATCGGATTTTTATTTTTCACGGCTGACCAGCATTTCGATCAGCTCCTCGAGAAATTCATTCTTTCCTGGCAGGGAATAGAGGATATCGACTGCTGTCTCCGAAAGCTGTTTGACGTCCTGCCTCGATTTTTCGATTCCCTCCAGGGTCACATATGTGGTTTTATGGTTCTTCTCATCACTCAAGACCGGCTTTCCAAGCACTTCCTGGCTGCTGGTGACATCGAGAATATCATCTTGAATCTGGAATGCCAGTCCAATCGCCGCCGCCATGCGCTCGACCGTCTCACATTCCGCCTCACTTGCGCCTGCCATCACAGCTCCGATCACCATCGACGCCTCCAAAAGCGCACCTGTCTTTAAACGATAGATAAAATCCAGCTTATCTTTCGGAATCGGCTGATTCGTCAGCTCTACATCCACGGTCTGGCCGCCGATCATGCCGTAGATACCCGTTTTTTCGGATAAAATCTGGATACAACGGCCTACTTTCGCCGCATCGGACGTCATCGCAAATGCCTTTGCCGCCGTCTCGATCGCATAAATCAGCAAGGCATCGCCTGCCAGGACTGCCATATCGTATCCATAAGCAACCCAGGTTGTCTTTTTGCCGCGGCGGTACTCGTCGTTGTCCATGCACGGAAGATCGTCATGAATCAGGGATGAAGTGTGAATCATCTCCATCGCCGCCATCAGAGGCTCAATCTCTTTTCCCTGACCGCCAAACAGCCGGTATACCTCGCGCATTAGGATCGGACGGAGGCGCTTGCCGCCTGCCTTCACGCTGTAATTCATCGCTTCAAAGATCGTTTTCTGATGCCCTTCCTCCGCCGGAAGATAGAAATATACGATCTCCTCCGCTTCTTTCACTGCCTGTGCCAGCTGTTCCTTTGCATTCTCCATCTCTGTCACGCCTCCGTCTCCTCACCGTTTACGACCATAATCTGTTTTTCTACTTTATCTATCTTTTCGCTGCAGGCACGGACCAGGCGCATCCCCGCCTCATAAGACGCAAACGATTCTTCCAGCGTACTCCGGCTGTCCTCCAGCGTCCGCATAATGCCATCCAGGCGTTCAAACATTTCCTCGATCGAAAGTTCTGCCGCCGGATCGGCCTCCTGCACCGGCTGTGCCCCGTTTTCCAATCCCGGATTTTCCAGCTCCAGACCATCCGTTTCCGCTTTTTTTCTCGTTCCTGCCATTGATCCTGCCTCCTGTTTCCTCCATATATTCTCTAACAGGTTTCTTTCCTAAAATAAAACGCGCGCTCAAATCTCTTTGTTATGATTCACACGCCAAACAATGAGCCACTTCTCTTTTTCGAGCTTACCTAGGCAATTTTTCCCGATAAACCTCCCGAACTTCCGCCTCCACGCGTCCATCCGGCAACCGGACGGTCAGCGTATCGCCAGCCTGTAAAACAGAAACCGTCTCTACGCGCTTTCCGGCTGCATCCGTCACAAATCCATATCCGCCGCTTATCTTTTTTAACGGGGATAATCCATCCATCCGGCTGCACACAAGCTCCAGACGATGCCGCAGATCCGACACCTTTTTCTCCATCTGGCGCGCCATCTTAAGTCTCGCATCTTCCAGATACTGCCGTCTCTCATTTAACTGGCTCTGCGGGCTGTGAAGCTGCAATCTCAGACGAAACTGTTCCAGACGATAGGCATACTGCTCCGTCTTCTGCTCCATCCGCTTCGTCATCTGCTGCGCCGCCGCCATGCATTGCTGCTCAAAGAGACGGTAATCAAAGACCGCCAGCTCCGCCGCCGCCGAAGGGGTCGGTGCCCGCAGATCGGCCACATAATCCGCAATCGTAACATCCGTCTCATGCCCAACCGCCGAGATCACCGGCGTCTGGCACGCAAAAATCGCCCGCGCCACACTCTCCTCGTTGAACGCCCACAGATCCTCGATCGATCCGCCGCCGCGCCCGACGATCATCACATCCAGATGCATCGCATCCAGAGTCCGGATCGCCCGCACGATGCTCGGGGCCGCCCCCGGTCCCTGCACCAGAGCCGGGCAGAGGACAAGCTGCACATAAGGATTGCGCCGTCCCGAAATATTGATGATATCCCGAATCGCCGCCCCGGTACTCGCCGTCACGATGCCGACTGTTTTCGCATACTTCGGGATCTGTGTTTTATATTCCGGGGAAAACATCCCCATTTCTTCTAATTCATTCCGCAGTTTTTCAAAGCGCCGGAACAGATCGCCCGTGCCATCCAGCGTGATCTCACTGGCAT
>JBNMLY010000112.1:0-7494 GCA_050875065.1 Otoolea sp.
GTAAAGAACCACAGAGGCATCCGCGCGCACTCCCGCGATCTGTGTAAAGAACTTTTCCGGACAGCGGAGCTGTACCAGCGCCGGAAGTGGTTTGATAATATGGTGTCCCAGCCGTTTTGCCAGCTTATATCCGCTTCCATCCGAGCCTGTCCCCGATGCCGCCTTGCTGCCACACGCCAGAATCAGCGCATCGCCCGAAAAAGTCCCCTGGGAGGTTTTTACCTCAAACCGGTGTTTCGCATTTTCGCGTGGCGTAATCGAAGAAATTTCACATTCTGTCACCACCTGAACCGACTCCCGCACAAGTCCCAGGCGGAGTGCATCCAGCACCGCGCTCGCCTGACCGGAATACGGGTACAGATATCCATCCCGCTCCCGCGTCAGGACGCCGAGATCCTCAAAATATTGAAGCGTCATCGGAAGCGTAAACGCCCCCAGCGCCTGAAATGGAAAATCTGGCTGGCCGCTGCGGTAGCAGGATGATTCCTGAAAGCGATTTGAAAGATTGCAGCGTCCATTGCCGGTGGACAGGATCTTTTTACCGACCCGGTCCTTATGTTCCAGCAGAACCACCTGTGCTCCCTCTCTGGCAGCAAAAATGGCAGCCGTCATTCCGGCTGCTCCCGCTCCCACTATGATCACTCTATTCTGACTCATTTTTATACCTTTCCTGATTTTCTGTTTGCATCTAACTGCTAAAAGATTCCAGATAATGAAACACTTCCGTCATCGTGTCAAACCAGACTCCCTCCAGCAGTTTTTCCTGTTCTTCCACGGAGAATTCCGAGAGCGGCATATGTGTCTGGAAACAGACTTCACCGCTCGCCCCGTCAAAGATAAGCAGCATCCCGTCCTCCGCCGTCAGGCAATAACCAGACTTTTTCTCTGCCACCTCCGGTTCGGGGTTCAGAACCGCATTGTTTTCCGGCATCCGCTCCGACTCATATACGCGTCCCGGTATCGGTTCAGCCCGCCGTGGGCGGTACCACCAAAGTCCCGCTGCCAGAAGCAGAATCATCGCAAAACAAAAAAATGCCGCAAACAGTATTCCCTGATATTTTTTCATAATAAGGATACCTCCTGTTGTGTATCCTTATTATTCGCTTTTTTCTTAAATTTTAATCATAACCTGCCTATCTTGCGCTTGTACAGCGATTTGCAGGCATCTGACCGAATCATCCAGCACCAGATCACAAAAAACGCCATTTACAACCGCATTTCCAGTCGAGCTTCCCGATTTCTGGATTTCTAACACTTACATCAAATGCAGCTTCCGGCAGATCCGTGTCAGCTTCCGCCCCATCGGCATCGAATACATCTCGTCTTCCTCAATGCAGTGCAGCTTAATAAGCAATACACCATATACCGCAACCGCCACAAGCACTGCGAGCAGTGTTCCCAGCACGTTGCTGTGGATCACCAGTGTAACCCCACGGTACATGCCATATGCCGCCGCACCCATAAAGGCTGCGCTGATCGCCGGCAGCAGGAAGGTCTTGACCATCTCCTGACGATAGCCAAGCGTATTGCGGATCGCAATCGCATTTAAGATACACATAAAGAACGCAAATAAAATACTTGCAAATACCATACTGTAGATACCCATATTGAAGATCATCAGCATGATATACAGCGCAATCACGTGTAACACCAGCGAAATCAATGCATTCCGCACCGGAACATTCATCCGGTTGAGTCCCTGTAAGATCGCATTGGTAACCGTCGAGAGCGACAGGAAGATAACCGCCGAAGCACCGATCATCATCATGCGGATCGCTTCTGCATTATTGCCACCCCGGAATAAAAGGTTATTGACCGGCGCAGAAAGCACCGTCAGGCCGACAGCCGACGGGATCGCAATCAGCATCGCGAACCGGATCGCAAGCGCCGTCTTTTCAATCGCCGCTTTCCGATCCTTGCGCGCCATCGCGCCGGACAGGGACGGAATCAGCGAGGACGACAGCGAGTTTGCCATCGCCAAAGGTACATGTACCAGCAGCATATATTTATTATTGTAGATACCCCAGAGGGCTAAAAACTCCTTGCCGCGTCCCAACGACTCCATGCCGTGTGCCATGATACCGTTGTCAATGACTGAGTTAATATTATAAACGCCTGAGCTTACAATAACCGGAACAACGGTAAAGAAAAAGACTCTTGAAATTTGGCGGTAGGAATCCACGCTGCCGCTTCGATCCTTGGCGATCCGCCGTTTTGCCGTCGGACGATACAGTAAAAACAGTACCAGTACAAATAACAGTGCTGCAAACGCACCACTTCCCGTACCGATCGTACCGCCAGCCGCGCCAAACGCCTGTGAATATCCCTCTTTTCCATATACTTTCGCCGTGTCCAGTCCCACCTTAAAAAGGACGCTGGCTGCCACGACACTGATGATCGCGTTGACTACCTGCTCTAGGATCTGGGAGATCGCCGTCGGGATCATCGTTCCATGACCCTGGAAATAACCGCGCAGCACGCCCAGATACGCCATGATCCAGATCGTCGGCGCCAGTGTGCGGAGTGCATACACGCAGAACGGTGTGTTGAACAGGGTCGTCGCAAAAAATCCTGCAAAGTTCCATGTAATAAAGCACGCCAAACTCCCCACGACCGTCGCGTAGACAAGCGCCGCCCGCAGAACACGGTTCATATTGCGGTACTGCCCCTTCGCCAGGCGCGCCGCCACCATCTTCGATACCGCTAACGGCAGGCTGTAGGATGAAAGGATCAGCATGATATTGTATACATTGAATGCCGTCGAATAATATCCCATGCCCTCATCACCGATGATATTCGTCATCGGGACACGGTACAGAATACCGATCAGGCGCACACTGATACCGGCAACTGCCAGAATCGTACCCTGAATGACAAAATTGCCCTTTCCCGCTTTTTCCCGGATATTTTCCTTTCTCACTGGAACCGCTTCTGGCTTCCGGCCGCTTCCGGCCCGGCTCCGGCTTCTTCCTGCACTCTCCCGGCTGCCTCCGCCTGACTCTTCCCTACGGCCCGCCGGGCGCTGCCGGCTGATTGTCTCTCTCTCTGTCTCTTCCCGCATTCCGGGTTTTCTTCTACTCCGTCTGTTCTCCATAGAATTCCGCCTTATCCATACGGTCATTCGGAAGGATGCAGACCCAGGTCTTGCCCGGGTTCAGCTTAATCTCCTGACCGTCCATATCGTAATACTTTGTGACGCCGTAAGCGCCGTCTTTCTCCCAACGGATCAGGATTCCATGTCCATTTGTAAAGTAATATCCCGTTGCCGGTGTGTGGACATCGATATTCAAATATTCCGTCGGTTTATAATATTTCCACGTACTCGTCCACATAACCGCTTGCCTCGATTACCTGGCGCAACTTCGGACATAGCCGATCTGATGGTCAAGAGCATCATATGCTTTTAGCGCGTATAGCCCTTGCCAGCCAGGATCTCCTCCTGTTTTTTCTCCATCACAAGGCGTTCGTCATCTTCCATATGATCGTAACCGCACAGGTGCAACATACTGTGTGCCACCAAAAACGCCAGTTCACGTTCTTTGGAATGACCGTATTTCTCCGCCTGCTCGTCCACCTTGTCGATCGAGATCACGATATCGCCCAGCAGAAGTTCGCCCGTCTCCGGGTTGAAATAGTCCTCGGACTGTTCTTCCAGCCGCTCAAAATCGGACGGTACATCGTAATCGCCCATCGGAAAAGAGAGGACGTCGGTCGCCCGGTCAATTCCCCGGAATTCCTTATTGATACGGTGAATTTCCTCATCGTTTGTCAGGACTACATTGACCTCCGCCTCATACGGGCATTTTTCATAATCGAGTGCCGCAACTACGATCTCCTCGATAATCGGACGGTAATCTACCTCCCACTCCCGCTCTGCTTCATATTCGATCTGGATTGTCATCTGTTCTTTCTTCCTCCATCTTTCCGGTCGCGCGCTCCCGCGCCAGTCCGCCAGGAGGCACGGGATGCATCTGCATCCTTTTTCTCATATGCATCGTACGCCTCTACGATCTTCTGTACCAGCGGATGGCGCACTACGTCACTGCTGGTCAGATAGCAGAAGCCAATATCATCTATTTTTTTGAGTACCTGGATCGCCGTATCCAGTCCCGATGCCGCCCCGGCAGGCAGATCCTTCTGCGACTGGTCGCCCGTCACGATCACCGTGGAACCGAAGCCGATACGCGTCAGGACCATCTTCATCTGCGCCGGAGTCGTATTCTGCGCCTCGTCGAGGATAATAAACGCATTGTCCAGCGTGCGGCCTCGCATATAGGCAAGCGGCGCCACCTCGATCAGGCCCTTCTCCGAATTGTGCAGGTAACTCTCCGCCCCCATGATCTGGTACAGCGCATCGTAAAGCGGCCGCAGGTACGGATCAATCTTGCTCTGAAGATCGCCCGGCAGGAAGCCCAGTTTCTCACCCGCCTCAATCGCCGGACGCGTCAGGATGATCCGGCTGACCTCGCCGCTCTTGAATGCCTGGATCGCCATCGACATCGCCAGATATGTTTTTCCCGTACCGGCCGGGCCGATGCCAAATACAATCATCTTCTTGCGGATCAGGTCAACATACTGCTTCTGTCCCATCGTCTTCGGCTTGACCGGTTTGCCCGTGATCGTCCTGCAGATGATATCCTTATCGATCTCAAGGATCTGGTCGTCTTTCTCCGTAAAGGACAGGGACAGGGCGTAATCAACATTCTGTTCGGTAATGGTATTGCCGCGCTTGGAAAGCTCTAACAGATTGTTGAACACGCTCTTCGCCTGCCGGATCGTCTGCTCCGGGCCAATGATCTTGAGCGCACCGTCACGCGTGATCATCGTCACGTGCAGCGTCCGCTCGATCTTTTTCAGATACGCGTCAAACTGTCCACATACATTCCGTTCATGTTCCATCGGAATATCAATCATTGTCTCTATTATGCTCATTCCCTTGCTGCTCTCCTTGTGTCACAACTTGAATCGGCTCCTCTGTCTGAAGCCGTACCTCAAAATGGCAGACTCCGCCATTTATTAGTATTCTACCATCACTTGCCCTAATATGTACACCTTTTTCGATCAATTTTTCCTCCGTCTCCCTCTGAAACGCCTCCGCCATCGCCGCAAGCTCCGCTTCTGTGTACCTTTTTTCGCAGATCGATACCTCCCGGTACTCACTCCACCCGAAGGAAATCGGCAGATAAAAATCCAGCGGAAGCCGCAGTTTCCGGTACTGCGTCTGAACCATCCACTCTTTCTCCATCCGTCCCCGGCTGCCACCTCCCAGGCACCCTCTCACATTATCGAATGTATGTTCTATTATAGCATAAAGATCCGGCATTTTCCAGAAAAAGATTGTATTTCCAGCCTCCAATGCAATTCCGTAATGTTTCCTCCCTGTCTCCGTCCGGATTTCCCGCCACAGCGCAGTCTCTTTTTTCTCGATCCGCTCCCTGATTCCGTACACATCCGCATCCGCCTGTACCCGGTAGGAGGCGATCTCTTCTCCGCCGTCATCCGTGATCGGCACGGTTCCAGAAACCAGAATCTGTCCTTTCTCGACGGTATCCCCCGCCTGTATCAAGGGAATTCCGCTTCTCACCACCACCGATGTGACCTGTGCATCCGAGACTGCCGCCAAATCACACGGTTCTCCCGTTCCCTCCTCCTTACGGACCGGGACTTCACTCTCACGCAGACGGATCGAGAGGCGCGTCCCATGAAGTCTGGCAGAGATCCAGGTAATGTCCTCAAACTGTTCCCGCAGCTCTTCTTCCAGCCTTGCACAGGAAATCTGACGTTTCGGAATCCCCTCCTCGATCCGCAGCGTTTCTAGATAATGATTCAGTTCATCGGCCGTATAGCGCCGGTTTCCGCTCCAGTCAATCTCCCAGACAAATTGGGACAGGCCCCAGAGAAGCAGAAAAAATATCACGAAACTGGCCGCCCACCATTTCCGCTTCCGATGCCTCCAGAGAAAAAACGGCAGGCCCCGCTTTTCCAGAATATGCAGCCGGACGCCCGCCTTTCTGGCAAGGGGCGCACATCGTCTGAAATCGCGGATTTCCATCGAAACCAGCGTTCCAGCCCCGGCATCCACGACCTGCCAGACATTTAATCCCGCTAGCGCACACAGGTTCAGAAAACGCTCCGGGGAGGTGCCACGCATCCGAAGCCGTACCATTCCATGCAGAAGGTGTCTCGTCCTCGTCATATCCATGCCTCACAGTGCCGCAAATTCGACAGACACAATCTGCCCCGTGATCCGCAGATTTTCCCGGTCATAATACTCGATCGAAAGTCCCTTTCCCGTGATAGTGAGCCGGGTATTTTTCCCCGTCAGCCGGAGTATCTGATCCGAAAAAAAGAGGATGCTCCTGTAATTTTCCACCACAGCCGCCCGACTGCCGGTAAAATACAGAAGCATCTCTCCGAGAACGACGTCCTCCGGCAGATGGAGCGCCGAAACGATCGCTTTTTTCTGTCTGCCAAACAAGCGCCTACCGCCTATTTCATTGTTATTACTCAATATATGTAAATGAAATAGAAAATATACAGCTTACTGAGGCATCGACGTTCCAGTCAATGTATTTGTATGTTTTCCAAAAATCACAGTTCACATTGTCAGGCATTCCCCTAAAACCGCTTTCTGCCCTGTACTCGTTTTCTACATAAGCTTTAATCGTTTTCCATTTTTAACACAGTTTCTTTTGACAGCTTCGCTATAATCTCCAGCATCCGCGGTACACAATAAATCAGCGGCAGCGCATAGCGTAGCGAAACTACTGGTCCCAGCAAAAGCGTCCCCCAGTAGCCCAGCAAAAGCATCATAGGCACAATCTCATGCGCCCGGCGTTTCCACACTGCAAATCCCGCCGCAAACAGCATCAGCCAAAACGGAAATGCCTGATTCAAAAGCACCGAAAGCACCGGAACCGACTGGAAAGCCGGTGTCAGCGTTACCTCCCGAAGCCAGTCCGAAAGCGCCTGAAACTGGCTGTTCCGCGTGATATGCAGGATGTTTAAGTCTCCCTCCAGATACGTCCCGTCATATAAAATATAATCCATCCAATATTCACTGTCCCCCGGATACCAATAGCCCCAGTTCCCCATCAGAAATGAATCCAGATAAATATCCGGCTGGCGTTTTCCGATTTCCGCCCAGGTTCGTACAAAACGTCCCTTATCCGCCTGCATCACCTCCGTGCGAAACCCGCTTTTGACCGGGTCTGCATTGACACGGACATACTCACTGAGCGCCTGCGGGTCAATCAATGTCTCGATATAATCCCTTTCCTCCGTCGTCAGTTCTTCCGGGGCTTCGTGATATACGCGTGCCATCTGCTGCATCGGCACGCACAGCATCTCCCTCGCATCGCCTTTTCCCACGCCAAGCGCCGCCGGAACCGGGCCGGACAGAAGATACCACAAAATTACCACCAGCAGGGACGCCCCGATAAACGGCTTTCTGCGATACACTTTTTTTCGCAGAAACAGGCAGACGGCCAGGAC
>JBNMLY010000113.1:0-7316 GCA_050875065.1 Otoolea sp.
GCCGCAGCCCATGCCGATATTTTTGATCGTACCGCCGAAGCCAGTCATCTCATGTCCCTTAAAATGGGTCAGGCTGATAAAAACATCGGCATCCATCACGGCGCGCCCGATCTTTGCTTCTTTGATATATTCGCCTCCGGCAACCGGAACAGCGATGTCATCGGTGCCCTTTAATCCGTCACCGATGATGATTGGACATCCGACGGTCAGCGGAGTAAAGCCGTTTTCCCAGGCACATTCCAGGTGCTCCAGCGCATTCTTGCGGCTGCCTGGATACATCGTGTTGCAGTCCGTCAAAAATGGCTTTCCGCCCAGCTCTTTGACCACATCTACGACGGCCCTGGCATAATTCGGGCGCAGATAACTGATATTTCCAAGCTCGCCAAAGTGCATCTTGATAGCGACGAATTTGCCATCCATATCGATAGAATTAATTCCGGCTTTGCGGATCAGTTTTTTTAATTTGGCGGGGAGACCGTCGCCAAATGCAACGGTGTGGAAATCTGTAAAATATACCTTTGCTTTTTCGGTTTTTGACATGTAGATACCTCCTGACAGATTGATTTTGTAGTATACATAAAAACGTCGACTCTATTATAGCGAAATAGATGAAAGCTGTCAAAAATATACTTTTCTTTTTAGCCGGGTTCTTGTATAATTAAGAACATGGAAAAATACAGATTTTGGATAGGATGCTGTTTCTGGCAACGCGATACACGCAGGCATCTGAGAATTGTTTTTTAAAAATATAATAAGGAGATAGGTTGTACATAGGTGACAGCAACTCAAGCAGGAGATGACAGTATGAAAAATGCACCGGTTATCTATATCGTAGTGCCTTGCTACAATGAGGAAGAGGTACTGCCTCTGACGGCAGAATTTTTAGGAAAAAAACTAGATGATTTGACCCGCAGCCATCGGATTCATCCGGGAAGCCGGGTGCTGATGGTCGATGACGGTTCGAAAGATAAAACATGGCAGCTGATTGAAGAGCTTCATGAGAAAGATGAGCGTTTCGCCGGGGTGAAGCTGAGTCGTAACCGCGGACATCAGAATGCACTTCTGGCGGGGCTCTTTGAGGCGGAGAGACGGCGCTGTGATGCGGCGATTTCGATGGATGCCGATCTGCAGGACGATGTGGATGCCTGTGATGCGATGATTGATCGGTATATGGCTGGCTGTGATATCGTATATGGAGTGCGTCGCCATCGGACGACAGATACTTTTTTCAAGCGTTTTACAGCACTGGGATTTTATAAGGTTATGAATGCGCTGGGAGCAAATACGGTTTATAATCATGCGGATTATCGTCTGATGAGCCGGAGAGCACTGGAAGGTTTGGCAGAGTTTTCAGAAGTGAATCTGTTTTTGCGGGGCATTGTCCCGATGATTGGCTATCCATCGGATGTAGTATACTACGATCGCAAGGAACGGGCGGCAGGAGAGAGTAAGTATCCTTTGAAAAAGATGTTAGCATTTGCGATTGAGGGAATTACGTCGCTGAGTATCAAGCCGATCCGTATGATTACGTTTATGGGGATTGCTGCATTTTTTGTCAGCATTGGATTCCTTATCTGGGCAGTCGTGGATTTCTTCCGGGGAAATACGATCAGCGGTTGGGCAAGCATGATGGTGTCGCTCTGGTTTATTGGTGGCTTGCTGCTTTTATCTGTCGGAATCGTCGGGGAATATGTCGGAAAGATTTATTTGGAGACGAAGCATCGTCCGCGCTACATTATTGAGACCCGTACGTCAGATCGTATCCATGAACGCGAAAAAGGACGCAGCCGGAAGCAGGAGTTGCCGGCAAAACCAGAACGGGCAGGACAGAAAGAGCCGGAGAATTTTAATGATAATCAAAAAACAGAAAAATAAATTCGAAAATTTCAATGGGATTTCAATTGTTCACGGAGTATCCCTAGCTTGGAGATTATAGCCTGAAAAATTTAGGAAATACTTGACAAACCTGAGAAATGGGTGTATCTTCATAGACAAGTAATTCCTATCAGACATAAGGGAATATAAGCCGAAAGGAGACAGGTCCGATGCGTCAGAGTAAAGCCATGCAGATGAATATGATGATGAACGGCATGTGTATGATGTGCTGTCATATTTGTGTGCATGAAAGACGGAACGGGCTGGCTGGATAGACCTGTAGGCACGAAAGATAGAAAGCCGCGATCCGTACTGGATTGGCGGCTTTTTTATTTTAAACGAGAGGGGAAAAAACGATGGAGCAGGGAAAAGAAGCGATCATCCGTTTGGAAGGACTGGGAAAGCAGTTCCAGACAACCAACGGGATGGTAACCGCGTTAGATGATATCAATCTGGAAATCCTGCAGGGCGAGATTTTTGGAATCATCGGCCTGTCAGGTGCGGGAAAGAGTACACTGGTCCGGTGTATCAATTATCTGGAGACACCGACCGCAGGCCGCGTTATTTTTGAGGGGCAGAACCTGTCCCTGATGAAGGAAGCAGAGATCCGGAAGGCCAGACAGTCGATGGGAATGATTTTCCAGCAGTTCAACCTTTTGGCACAGAGAAATGTACTTCAGAATGTGTGCTTCCCGATGGAGATTGCCGGTGCTTCTAAAGCAGAGGCAAAGAAACGGGCCGCAGAACTTTTGAAGTTGGTCGGCCTGGAAGAACGGATGAAAGCGTATCCGGCACAGCTCTCCGGCGGACAGAAACAGCGTGTGGCGATCGCCCGCGCGATGTCTACAAACCCGAAGGTGCTGCTCTGCGACGAGGCGACGAGTGCGCTTGACCCGAACACGACGAAATCGATTCTGGAGCTTCTTAAGAAGATCAACCGGGATCTGGGAATCACCGTGATTGTGATTACCCATGAGATGGCGGTCATCGAGTCCATCTGCGACCGCGTGGCGATCATCGACCACAGCCATATCGCAGAGTCGGGAAAGGTATCGGAGATTTTCTCCGGTCCGAAGTCGGAGATTGGACGACAGTTGATTCTCGGTGAGACGGCAGGCCAGAAGACAAGCTTTGCCAGCGCCCGCCAGATTCGTGTTATTTTCAATGGACAGGAGTCTTCGGAACCGATTATTTCTAATATGATATTAGCTTGCAAGGTTCCGGTCAATATCCTCCATGCAGATACCCGCGACATCGGGGGCAAGGCGATGGGACAGATGCTTCTGCAGCTTCCGGAGGATGAGGTGGATGCAGGACGTATCTGCAATTATTTGAAAACGGTCGGCGTGACCTATGAGGAGGTGCACTAAGATGGCATTAGATGCAAAGACAGTCAGTATGCTGGTGAAAGAGACTTGGAGAACTTTATATATGGTAGGTCTTTCTTCCCTGATTTCCTACCTGATCGGCATCCCGCTCGGCGTGGCGCTGGTCGTAACGGATAAAGACGGCATCCGTCCGGTGCCGCTGTTCAACAAGGTGGCGGGCGTGATCGTCAACCTGCTCCGTTCGGTGCCGTTTATCATCCTGCTTGCGATGGTAATGCCGTTGACCCGTGCGATCGTGGGAAAGACGATCGGTGCCAATGCAGCCGTGGTTCCGCTGGTCATCGCAGCATTCCCATACATCAGCCGTATGGTGGAGGCGTCCTTAAAGGAGATCGATGCAGGCGTCATCGAGGCGGCCAAATCGATGGGGGCTTCGACCTGGCAGATTATTTTCAAGGTGCTGCTTCCGGAGTCCAAGCCGTCCCTGTTAGTTGGTGCGGCAATCTCGATCACGACGATCCTCGGATATTCCGCGATGGCAGGCTGCGTCGGCGCCGGTGGTCTGGGCGACGTGGCAATCCGCTATGGATATCACCGCTATCAGGCAGACATGATGCTGGTTACCGTTGTCATTCTGGTAATCATTGCACAACTGATTCAGGAGATCTTTACACGGAGTTCAAGAAGAAGTGATAAGAGAATCCGGTAAGATGATATTTATGGAAATGAAATGCAGATTCATTTTGTGCAGGACATTTCTGAAATATAAATTTATTGCCACGGTTCAGAGAGAACGTGGCGGAACACACAAAGAGGAGGAAATCACTATGAAAAAATCATTCTTAGGAACCACATTCCTGGCACTGCTGGCAGCTGCATCCTTAGCAGGCTGCTCTTCCAGCACGAAAGAGACAACCGCCGAGACGGCGGCTGACGCAGCAGAAGAGACAACGGCAGAAGCAAAAGAGGCAAACGGCGATCTGGAGAAGCTGGTAGTTGGCGCAAGCCCGGCACCGCACGCTGAGATCCTGGAAGCTGCCAGAGATCTTCTGGCAGACAAGGGCTATGATCTGGAGATCGTAGAGTACACCGACTATGTACAGCCGAACAACGCACTGGAGTCCGGCGATCTGGATGCAAACTATTTCCAGCACAAACCGTATCTGGATTCCTTCAATGAGGAGAACGGTACACATCTGGTAAGTGCAGGCGCTATCCACTATGAGCCATTCGGCATTTATGCCGGCAAGAGCGATTCCTTAGACGAGCTGCCGGACGGTGCTGAGGTTCTGGTACCGAACGATGTAACCAACGAGGCGAGAGCACTTCTGCTTCTCCAGGATCAGGGCCTTCTGACACTGAAAGAGGATGCAGGCCTGACCGCAACCATCAACGATATTACAGAGAACCCGAAGAACCTGGACATCGTAGAGCTTGAGGCAGCACAGCTTCCGCGCTCCTTACAGGATGCGGATATCGCAGTTATCAACGGTAACTACGCACTTGAGGCAGGCTTAAAGGTATCTGACGCACTGGCAGTAGAGGCTTCTGATTCCCTGGCAGCTCAGACATACGGCAATATCGTAGCAGTTCGTGAAGGCGATGAAGAGAGCGACAAGACCAAAGCGCTGGTTGAGGCTCTGATAAGCGATGACATCAAAGAGTTCATCGAAGGCAAATACGACGGCGCAGTTGTTCCGCTGTTCTAATTTTCCGGTAAAACCTTGACATTTTCTTCAAAAACCTCTATGATAACAAGGAATTGAAAAAATAGAGGCTGTGAAGAAGAGGAGTACGCATAGAGGCCCCGACAGAGAGAACCGCACAGGTTGAGAGACGGTTCCGGGAAACGGATGTGGAAGGTAGCTTCGGAGCCGGGTTTCTGAAAGATTGTGATGCGTCAGGACGTAAGAGCATGGCGAAAGAGAGCAGTCGATAGGAGATCCCGGGAGTTCCCGTTACAGAATCAAGAGGACTGGGAGAATTGGATTGCCGGATCGATGGGTTGTGTATCATATGTGATATATAAACAGAAAACGGCGAACGAAATTCTCAGTTGAATAAAGGTGGTACCGCGTACATGACGCCCTTTGCAGATGATATGTCTGCAAAGGGCTTTTCTGATCGATGGAAAGGTTTCACTGGAAAACGAAAACGGATTTCCAGGAAATCTCCGGGAGAACAGGCGGCATGGAAGTGTCGGAAATACGCGCTCCGGAAAGGACAAAACAGATGAAAAAACAAGGCCCCTTAACAAGCTGCGATACGTGCGGCAATTATGTCTACGACGATGATTATGGGTATTATCTGTGCGAGGCAGATCTGGATGAAGACGAGATGGCGGCGTTTTTAGGCAATCAGCGTTTTGTCTGCCCGTACTACCAGACGGATGATGAGTATAAGATTGTCCGGAAACAGATGTAAGAAACAGCATTTGATGAGTTAAAGCACAAAAAAGGAGAATCGATCAATGAAAGAACTGGAAAAGACATATAATCCGGCGGATATTGAAGATCGTCTGTATCAGAAATGGCTGGACAGCAAATATTTCCACGCCGATGCAGAGCGCGGACGTAGAAACGGCAAGAAGCCGTTCACGATTGTGATGCCGCCGCCAAACATTACCGGACAGCTTCACATGGGACACGCGCTGGACAACACCATGCAGGATATCCTGATCCGTTATAAGAGAATGCAGGGATATGAGGCACTGTGGCAGCCGGGTACCGACCATGCAGCGATCGCGACCGAGGTTAAGGTTATCAACAAGCTGAAAGAGCAGGGCATTGATAAGCACGATCTGGGCCGTGAGGGCTTCTTAAAGAAAGCCTGGGAGTGGAAGGAAGAGTACGGCAGCCGTATCGTAAAACAGCTTCACAAGCTGGGTTCCTCCGCTGACTGGGACCGCGAGCGTTTCACGATGGATGCAGGCTGTTCCGAGGCAGTCCTGGAGGTATTTACCAGACTGTATGAAAAAGGTTATATCTACAAGGGCTCCCGCATTATCAACTGGTGTCCGGTCTGCCAGACCTCCATTTCGGATGCCGAGGTAGAACATGAAGAGCAGGACGGCTTCTTCTGGCACATCAATTACCCGATCGTCGGCGAAGAAGGACGCTTCGTAGAGATCGCAACTACCCGTCCGGAGACGCTGTTAGGCGATACCGCCGTAGCTGTCAACCCGGAGGATGAGCGCTACAAAGATATCGTAGGAAAGATGTTAAAACTGCCGCTGACCGATCGCGAGATCCCGGTCATTGCGGATGAGTACGTAGATAAAGAATTTGGTACCGGCTGCGTAAAGATCACACCGGCACATGACCCGAACGACTTTGAGGTAGGAAAACGCCATAATCTGGAAGAGATCTGCATCATGAATGACGATGCGACCATCAGCGTACCGGGCAAATATCAGGGCATGGACCGCTATGAGGCGAGAAAAGCTATGGTAGAGGATCTGAAAGAGCAGGGACTGTTAGTAAAAGTGGTTCCGCACTCCCACAATGTAGGTACCCACGACCGCTGCGGCACAACCGTGGAGCCGATGGTAAAACCGCAGTGGTTTGTCAAGATGGAAGAGATGGCAAAACCGGCGGTAGAGGCACTCAAGTCCGGACGCCTCAAATTCGTTCCGGAGAGCTTTGGAAAGACGTATCTTCACTGGCTGGAAGGCATCCGCGACTGGTGTATCTCCCGTCAGCTCTGGTGGGGACACCGGATTCCGGCCTACTACTGCGATGACTGCGGCGAGATGACCGTTGCCAAGACTGCACCGGCTGTCTGCCCGAAATGCGGTGGCACCCATCTGCATCAGGACGAGGACACCCTGGATACCTGGTTCTCCTCCGCACTGTGGCCGTTCTCCACACTTGGATGGCCGAAGGATACGCCGGAGTATGAATATTTCTATCCGACCGACGTGCTGGTAACCGGATACGATATCATTTTCTTCTGGGTTATCCGTATGGTATTCTCCGGTCTGGAGCAGACAGGCAAAGAGCCGTTCCATACCGTCCTGATCCATGGTCTGGTACGCGACTCCCAGGGCCGCAAGATGAGTAAATCCCTGGGAAATGGTATCGATCCGCTTGAGGTTATCGACAAGTACGGCGC
>JBNMLY010000114.1:0-7306 GCA_050875065.1 Otoolea sp.
ACCGCTTCCTCGAAATTCAGCTCGGCTGCCGCCTGGTTCATCTTCTTTGTCAACTCTTTTACGAGTTTTTCCAGTTCCTGACGATCCATCGACTCCAGATCCTTCGTCACTTTATTTGTAACTGGTTCAGCTGCCTGCGAGATCGTGATCAGATCGCGAACCGCCTTCTTGATCGTCGTCGGTGTGATCTGATGTTCCTCATTGTACGCCTGCTGAATCGCGCGTCTTCGCTCTGTCTCCTCGATCGCCGCCCGCATCGAATCCGTGATCGAATCCGCATACATGATGACATGGCCCTCCGAATTTCGCGCCGCACGACCGATCGTCTGAATCAACGATGTCTCCGAACGCAGGAATCCCTCTTTATCCGCATCCAGAATCGCCACCAGCGCGATCTCCGGGATATCCAAGCCCTCACGAAGCAGGTTGATGCCGACCAGCACATCGAAGACATTCAGACGCATATCCCGGATGATCTGGGCGCGTTCCAGCGTATCGATATCCGAATGCAGATATTTGACACGGATTCCCGCATCGCGCATATAATCGGTCAAATCTTCCGCCATCCGCTTCGTCAGGGTCGTGACAAGCACCTTGAATCCGCGCTCCACCTCCCGGTTGACCTCCGAGAGCAGGTCATCGATCTGCCCTTCGACCGGACGTACCTCAATCGGCGGATCGAGAAGTCCCGTCGGACGAATCACCTGCTCAGCCCGCAGAAGCTCATGATCTGCCTCATACTCGCCCGGCGTCGCCGAAACGCAGAGGATCTGGTCAAGCTTGCTCTCAAATTCCTCAAAATTTAACGGTCGGTTGTCCAGCGCCGACGGCAGACGGAAGCCATATTCCACCAGCGTTTTCTTGCGTGACCGGTCGCCCGCGTACATACCGCGCACCTGCGGCAGTGTGATATGCGACTCATCCACAATCACCAGAAATTCATCTGGAAAATAATCCATCAGCGTGCACGGCGGTTCTCCCGGCTTCGAGCCGATCAGATGGCGGGAATAGTTCTCAATACCAGAACAAAAACCTGTCTCCCGCATCATTTCCACATCAAAATTCGTCCGCTCCGCGATTCGCTGCGCCTCCAGAAGCTTATCCTCACTCTTAAAGTAAGCAACCTGCTCTTTCATTTCCTCTAAAATATGGTTTGCCGCAATCTCCATCCGCTCTTTCGGAATAACGTAATGCGACGCCGGGAAGATCGCGATATGCCCTAACTGCGCCTTGATCTCGCCCGTCAGCGTGTCGATCTCCGTGATCCGGTCTACCTCATCCCCGAAAAACTCGATCCGGTACGCATCGCCGCCCGAATATGCCGGATATACTTCCAGCACATCGCCGCGCACCCGGAACGAACCACGCTTGAAATCCATATCGTTCCGGCTGTACTGAATATCGATCAGCTTGTGAATCACCTCATCGCGATCCTTCTCCATACCCGGACGCAGGGAAATAACCATATTTTTGTAGTCGATCGGGCTTCCCAGACCATAGATACAGGAAACGGACGCCACAATAATCACATCCTGCCGCTCCGACAGCGCCGCCGTCGCCGAATGGCGCAGCTTATCGATCTCATCGTTGATGGAGGAATCCTTCTCGATGTAGGTGTCCGTGGACGGGACGTAGGCCTCCGGCTGGTAATAATCATAGTAGGATACAAAGTATTCCACCGCATTCTCAGGGAAAAATTCTTTAAACTCACTGTAGAGCTGTGCCGCCAGCGTCTTATTGTGCGCTATTACCAATGTCGGCTTATTTAGGCGCTCAATCACATTCGCCATCGTAAATGTCTTACCGGAGCCCGTTACACCCAGTAATGTCTGGAACTGATTGCCTTCCTTGAAGCCCTCCACCAGCTTTTCAATCGCCTGCGGCTGGTCTCCGGTCGGGCTGTATTCGGAATGAAGTTTGAATTTTTTTTGTTCATTTTGCATAAATAACACCTCTGTGATTCGTAGAAAAACGCGCCTGCATAGACTCAATTATCTAAAAAGTTCCGGCTCGTTCTCTATCAGATCTTCTGCCAGATATTTTGCATCCATATTTTCTATTCCATAGCTGTCATTTGAAATTTGTTCAGCAAGCTTACTGGAATAATAAATATCAAATGCTTTCCGCAAACCAATTCCTTTTATTTCGGAAATTGCATTAATGATATCATTTTCCAAATTTTGCTTATAAACTACCTCTAATTGCTTTTTATCCACCATTGCTTTCCACCTCATACGCTCTTTTAAAAGTAACAAGCCGATTCAGCGTCTCTTGATTTACAATGCATATTTGATCATTCATCTTATAGTATCGCAATTCATCTAAAACTTTTTTCTTATCCCACAATCCTCTAAAATACATATCTACGGTCTTAAACACATCATCATCTGCAACATTTCCTATAATAATGTCATATTCTTTATTTAACGGCTGTCCCTTTCTACACGCACATACAAAATCAAGCCATTTTTCATTCTCTTTCTCAAAAGATAATATCTTAAAATCATCCCATTTCTCAGATAATTCATAAACATTAACGATTGCAGCCTTTTCCTGTCTCATGCCCTTTCGAACTGCCCATCTCTTTGCCTGATTCTCGAAAGTTGTAATGTAAAATCCTCTACCAAAATCTAAATATCTTTTCGAATGTATTACATCCGGATTTTCTATAACATCTGTTGAGCCATGATATACAATCATACATTAACCCCTTTTTCCCGCACATACTCTGTAATATCCTCTACCAAATATTCTTTTCCCTGCGTATGAAGAACATCGTAGCATTTAATAATATAATTATCTAAAATTCCGGTTGAATTTAATATTTTATACACTTTGGCTGGAGGCATCTTCCACTTATCTGCAAGGCTATATAATATGAAGATTGAAAAACTCAATTCCTTTTTCTCACACATAATCAACACCAACCTTTCTGTCATATTCCTAATTAGATTATAACAAGTATTTTATCTCCATACATCATTTTTTTCAATTATTATAAAAAAGAAGGTAGCGAAAAGGTACTCCCCTCTTCATCTACCCACTTTTCACTCATTACTTTTAATCTTACTTTCCTACCCCCGTGCAAACCAATCCTTCATGCACTGAAGTACCTGCACCAGCTCTTCTTCCTTAATAATATACGGAACCATCGCATACAGATAATTTAAGAACGGCCGGCTGAACACGCCGCGTTTGTACGCATACTCCTGATACCCTTTCAGAACGGCCGGATCGTACACTTCGATGCAGACGCATCCGCCCATCATGCGTACCTCTTTGATCCTCGGATCGGTAAATCCGTCCAGTTCCCGGCGGGTGATCGCTTCAATCTTCTGAATCTTTTCCATATAATTCTGTGTCTCAAACAATTCAATCGAAGCGAGCGCCGCGCTGCACGCGAGGGCATTTCCCATGAAGGTCGGTCCGTGCATCAGCGCATGTTCCGGGTTATCATCGAAAAATCCATCAAACACCTTTTTATTTGCCACCGTCGCCGCATGGCCGATGTAGCCGCCCGTCAAGGCCTTTCCGAGAACCAGAATATCCGGGAGCACCCGATCCGCCACAAAGCGGTTGCCCGTTCTTCCAAATCCGGTCGCCACCTCATCAAAAATCAGCAGCACACCGTATTTATCACAGAGTTCCCTTGCTTTCTCCAAAAATGAAATGTCATACATCCGCATTCCGCCAGCACCCTGTAAAAGCGGTTCCACCAGCATACAATTCAACTTATCGTGATACTGTTCAAATGCTTTCTCCAGAGCCTGGATCTCAGTCGGAATATGCACCACATACGGGCTTGCGCCATATGCTTTCAGGACAAAATGGTAGTCCTCATCGTCGCCCGCCTCCATCGTCTTGAACGTATCGCCGTGGTACGCGTGTTCCAGCGCCAGAATCATCGTCCGCTTCTCATCGCCGCGGTTCATATAATACTGCAGCGCCATTTTCAGCGCGACCTCAACCGCCACACTGCCGGAATCTGAAAAAAAGCAGTAGTCCAGATCGCCCGGCAGCCAGGACGCCAATTGTTCTGAAAGCTTGCGCGCCGGTTCATGCGTCAGCCCGCCCAGCATCACATGGGAAAATTTCTCTACCTGTGAAATAATCGCCTGATTGAGCACCGGATGTTTATAACCGTGAATCACACTCCACCAGGACGAAACCGAATCAATCAGCTTCTGGTCTTTCGTATAAAGATATACCCCGTTTGCATCCACGATCTCATACGGTGCTTTCATTGTTTTTAACTGTTCATATGGATACCAGATCATGTTTCTTCTCCTTTCACTTCCTGCCTTTATGCATACAGTCCCTTCAAGGTCTCCGCGTCCATGGAAAGCTCCGTATCTCCATCCGCCACACAGGCAACCACCGGAACGCCGGTGTAATATTCACACATTTTCCGGTTATCCTCATGAAGGACATTTCCCGCCTCATAATGATTGAAAATAATTCCTTTCAGCGCGATTTCCTTCTGTTTCAGATAATAAGCCGTCAGTCCTACACCATTGATCGTCCCAAGTCCTGCATCCGCAATCAGCAGACAGCCAAGCCCGCACGCCTTGACTACCTCCGGCAGCCGGATATCCGCCTCGTCTATGCAGAGTGGACAGAAGATTCCGCCGCTTCCTTCCATCGTCACATACTCGTATTTTTCACAGACCTTCTGGAAATCTTCCAGCACCCGCTCCATCTGTACTGGATTGCCCTCCAGCCGGGACGCCAGATGCGGCGATACCGCCGTCTCATACACATACGGACACATTTCCTCAAGCGGCTGCTCGATTCCCGACATCGTTTTTACCTGCAGGGCATCTCCCGGAATCAGACTTCCGTCCGCACGCCGTTCATTCCCGCTCATTGCCGCCTTATAATAGGCCGCCTTCACGCCGCTCTCCCGCAGTTTTTTCACAATCAGGCCCGTCACATACGTTTTTCCAATGTCCGTTCCCGTACCCGTTATAAAAATCCCCTTGCTCATCTCTTATCCAAGTCTCCCTTCCTGAATCAGCGGAATCATCCGTTTGCCTATGATGGCAGCCACGGTGCACAGCACAATATCGCCCGGAACCGCCAGAACAAAGCAATATAAAAACAGGGCGCCCACGCCGATCGGAGAATCCAGATAAAAATTGCTGATCACGTAGTAATAAATCATTCCAAACGCGTAAACGATAAAAAGTCCCAGAAAATTGGCTCCCAGCAGACGCCGGTAACTCGGATGTGTCTTGGCATTGGCAATTTTACCATTCACATACGCCGCAACCGCAAATCCGATGATATATCCAAAGCTCGGCTGGAAAATATAACCCGGTCCGCCGCCCTGTGTGAAAATCGGAAGTCCAATTAAACCTAATACGATATAAATCACGACCGCCAGCGCTCCATTTACCGGGCCTAAGAGCAGACCTGCCAGCATCGTAAATAAAAACTGCAATGTAAACGGAACCACCGGGACCGGTATCTTGATAAATGCCCCCACTGCAATCAGCGCGACAAACATTGCGCACAGGACTAAATCCTTTGTCTTCATGTGTTTCAAATTCTTTTCCTCCTTGAGTATCTGAACAGATCCAGGTATCTGAATCCATTCTATTTTCGCACATGTACATAAATTTCTATCCGCACTCCCTGTCTCAGCCGTCCAAAATAACTGCCGTTATTTCGGACCCCGGGTGGTCGAAACAAATGCAGAACTGATTGCAAGCATAACATAGCCCCTTTTAATTGTCAACCTATTATTTTTATATGGTTAACAATCGAGTTTTTACCTTCTGTCACTGGTTCCTCCTTTTTCCACAATTTTTTTCTTATACCCTTTGATCCGCATCCGCTTCCCGTCCGTCCACACATTCACTGCACCCGAATCTGCCGTTCTCCAAATCTCCGTTCCCACCTGTTCCAGACGTTCCACCGCCTCCGGCGCCGGATGCCCATATGTATTTCCATCCCCATAAGAAAGCACTGTAAAAGCTGGAGAAAAATATTCCAAAAATTCCCCCGAGGATGAGCCATTCGATCCATGATGCGCAGCCTTTAAGAGCGTTACTTTCTCTGTCCCTTTTTCTATCTCCCATTTTGCCCTTCCTTTTCCCCTTTCATCCTCCTCCCTCAACACAATCTTCCTCTCATCCTCTGCACCGATGTCCCCTGTCAGGAGCATACGGAACTTTCCATATACCACATCAAATACAAGCGAATGGCTGTTTCTCTCCCCGTCCGGCTTTTCCCCCGCTTCTGGATACAGGCATCGAAATGACAGGCGATTCGCCCGCACGCTCTCCCCCCGATGTAAATAATAAACTTCTGCTCCACGTTTTCTGGCAAGCTCTCCAAGCTTTTCATACGCTTCCTGTCCTTTTCCCGCCGCCGGAAGCGCCAGATAACGCACCCGGATATCCGTTTCATCCTTCAAAAGCCATTCGATCCCATTCATATGATCCGCATCCGCGTGGCTGACCAGAATCCAGTCCAGCGTACAGATTCCCTGGCTTTTCAAAAATGGTTCCAGCACATTTTCACCGATTTTTTTATCCTGACTGCTGCCACAGTCCGAAAGGACCGTCACGTCCCGTGTCCGGAACAGGACACCATCTCCCTGTCCTACATCGAGGAACCAGACCTGGAGGCCGTGGAGCGGCCGAACGATTAAAAAGCAAACCGTCACAATAATGAATGCGGTATCAAACATGTTTCTTTTCCATCTCTTTTCCTGGCTCTCATTTTCCCATGTATTCCAGTCTTTTTGAAACAGCAAAATCCTCTTTCTCTGTAAATCCTCTCCCGCTTCTCTCATACTCCAAACATACCGAATCCCCAACAGCGCATAAAACATCCCTATTTTCCACATCTCCGGGCGGCCTGCTATGATGGAATGGAACGGCAGATGTTCTACCTGAACGCAAAGCCATTCATACAGTTGAAAAATATAGTGCCCCGGACCTGTACACGCACTTGCCGCTATTCGGAATTGTTCTGTTGCTCCTGCCGCCGCGCCCTCAAAAGCAGAAAACAAAAAAATCCCCGCAATGCGGCTGCATACGCCCATTTTCCAAAATTTTCCACCCACAAATACAATACTATAAACTCCCAACGCCAGCAGGCCGCTTCCGGCTGCATACGCGAGCAGTGGAATCACGATCAGATTCAGAAAAATCCCCCAAAGAGGAAATGTAAAATAGTGGTACAGCTGGATCGGCATCGTATAAAGCTGGAGCGCCACGCTAAGCTGAAATGTTTCATATGCTGCATTCCATCGCTCTCCTTCCTTTTTTCCCTTTCTCTCCATCTCCAGACACTG
>JBNMLY010000115.1:0-7267 GCA_050875065.1 Otoolea sp.
GCGGTATAGCCTTCCATCAGTCCATAGAGTACCACATATTCCAGCATACATGGCAGCAGCGCCCAGATCGTCCCATCCGTCTGCCACCAGAACATGGACAGGAAGCTGAAAAAGGCGGTCACCAGCACAAGAGCGGCCCCCGCAGCCCGGTACACTCTCATTTCTTTTCCATTCATCTGGAAAAATCCTGCCTGCCGCTCTTTCTGGAGAATCCCGATATATAAAACCAGGAATCCGATACACGATGGCAGCAGCACCACATGGAACAGATTCATATGAATCGAGGCAAGAACCAGACCTGCTAAAATCTTATAATCTCCCGTTTTCACTTAAATGCCCCCTCTTTCACCAGATATTTCCACACATCGATAAAACGAAGCTCTCTTCTCTTCCTATATTCATTTTCAAACGAAAAGATCTGCTCCCCGCCATCTTTTCCAATATACGAAAGCACTGCAACCCCTGAATGAAATATCTGCGGCGACTGTTCTTCCTCTCCGCCAATCCACTGGCTCTGCAGCGTCAGCACATCGCCCACTTTTACCGTCAGACGTTTCGTGGTTTCCCCTTCTTTTTTGATTGGGATAGGCTCTCCGTTTAACGTCATCGAAAAATTCTCCATCTCCCCGGCTGACGCAATGCATCCTTTTACCTCGATCGTCCCATCCTTCTGAACGCTGTAAACCTCCGTGGCAGTTCCATCTGAATTGGCACTGGAGCTTGTACTCGCCAGATTATTCCCGCCTTCCGGATTAGCAATCAGTACCAGATTGCCAATTTTTACGTCCGCTGTGTTTCCATCTGAATAGAGGACCTGCGCCCGCGTCAGGATTCTCCACTGACCGATCCCGTTGTTCTGCGGATCTTCAATCGAAAGCGTGGCATCCAGACGGTGAAGCGCGTACTGTCCCGCCGGCTGGACTGTCTCCCGCATTTCCTGCATTTGAAGTTCCGGAACCTCTGAGAATCGAATTTCTCTCACACAGACTTCATCCGACACATCTGACAGATAGGTAAAATTTACCTGTGTGTACCATACATCAGAAGTTCTATCTGTTTCATCCGCACTTTCTTCTTCGACCGGATCCAAAAGCACTGTATTTTCCAGTCCCGTATTCGCATTCAGTGCTTCCACGCCTTCGTCTAAAATTCCAACATTCACATCAGAATCGGCACTCTCTTCTTCGACCGTCCCGCTTGACACAGATGAAACGATTCCGTCCTCCGAAGTTTCTGCTCCATCCGGCCCACAGCTCAGATAAGCCGACTGGCTGTAGCGCAGAAACAGTGGTTCTTTCAGCCGAAATGTGTACTGGGCAATCAGCCCTGCCAGCAGACAAAGCCCCGCCAGCACCAGCCAGATACGCACAATCGTCCGCTCCGGATATTTTTTAACTGTTTTTGTCTGCTCTTTTACTTCCATGAGATTCCCGCTTTTCCCATTTTCCTCTATCATAAAAAGACCACCCGCCTGTCCGTATAAGTCATTTTCTTTCTAACATTATACCGTTTTACAGGTGGGTAGTCTTTTCTATTTTCTTACAATTTATAGCCTTCTTTTTGAAAATTACAAAAGCACACAGTTCGGAGCAATTTGGCATCCGCATTCACTGCCTTAACTTCTCGCCTGATACTCTGCAATCCGATCACGCACCTGCCCCGGATCCTCTCCCAGCGCGATCGCCAGCTCTTCTTCAAATGTCTTTTCTACCAACTGCATCATCTGCTTGTCCCGGGACGGAAGTTCTTTTCCGATCTTCTCCCTCTGGATCTTCCGTTCGTACAGCTCCTTGGCAATCCGGACGAGATTCATATAATTCTGGGAATAAAAAGCATCCTTATACTCCTGAAGGCGCTGCTTTTCATCCCGGATCGGAAGTGCCTCGACCTCATTCAAATGCTGTAGCAGCTCTCCCGCCTTCTCTTTCGACATAACCGGTCGCAGAACCTCCGGCGCTTTTTCCTCCGGCACATAAATCTTTTCTGCCGAATCCCGCACCGGCGTTAAAACCAGATAGCTCCGCTTCGTCCCGGTCAGGTTCATCTCTGTGATATCCTCGATGCGGCAGACTTTTCCGCTCCAATGAACCGCATATTCTCCCTTTTTCATGACAGCCTCCCTTTCTCGCTCACATAACTTCACAACACACTCTCGTCTGTCCCATCAATAACGTTCGCAGCGCTTTGTTCTATCCAGGTACAGCCTATAACCATACCAATACCAGTCCGACAGACCTTCCAGAAAGAAGAAACCGCCGTTGACAGCCTCGATGAATCGATATCGACCCACTCAGCCGCCCACGGCGGTTTTCCGCTTATTACCTATAAGGATATCACATTTTTGACCGAAACGGTAAGCGCTTCTTTTATTTTCGGCATTTCGCGCATATGCAGGAAGTTCTAATTTGTCTATATTTCACAACCAACAGACAGCTTCTGGACTCAGTCCAATGCCCCGTTCAAACTTTCCAATCAGCTTTATGCACTCTCTTAGCCATTTAAGCACTTACATCTGCCATTTATTCAGCTTCCGCCGCTCTCGCTTCCACTTCTCTCTTCTGTACATCGCCCGGAGCCTGCTCGTAGCGGCTGAACTCATAGGAGAATTCGCCGATACCGCCGGTCATGGAACGAAGGTCTGTGTTGTAACCAAACAGCTCAGACATCGGGATATCTGCTTCGATGATCTGTTTGCCATGATGATTCGAGTTCATGCCAAGGACACGGCCTCTTCTGCGGTTCAGATCGCCCATAACATCACCGGTAAATTTATCCGGAACGGTTACTTTCAGGGATGCGATCGGTTCAAGGAGAACCGGGTTTGCTTCCATAAATGCCTTCTTGAATGCCAGCGTCGCTGCCATCTTGAATGCCATCTCGGAGGAGTCAACCGGATGGTAAGAACCATCTAACAGGGTTGCTTTCACGCCGACCACCGGATATCCGGCCAACGGGCCCTTCTGTACGCACTCCTGAATTCCTTTTTCAACTGCCGGGAAGTAGTTCTTCGGAACGGCACCGCCGAATACCTTTTCTTCAAATATATATGGGGTTTCCAGATCACCGGACGGTTCAAAGGACATCTTAACATCGCCGTACTGTCCATGGCCACCGGACTGTTTCTTATATTTGCCCTGTGCTTCTACTTTCTTGCGAAGTGTCTCGCGGAACGCAAATTTCGGTTTGCTGAGCACAATGTCTACTTTATATCTTGCCTGCAGCTTGCTGACAACGACTTCAAGCTGCTGATCGCCGATGCCGTAGAGTAAGGTCTGGCGGTTCTCGGTATCGCTGACGCTTCTAAGTGTCAGGTCCTCTTCCATCATCTTCGCCAGTGCGCTGGAGATCTTGTCCTCATCGCCCTTCGTCTTAGCCGCATATGCCATGTATGTATACGGAGTGGAAATCTTCGGTTTGTGGTATACGATCGGAGCCGTGCGGACTGCGATGGTATCGCCGGTCTGGGTCACGTTTAATTTCGCAACTGCACCGATGTCGCCTGCCTTTAATTCCGGAACCTCGATGACATCTTTGCCTCGCAGGATATATACCTTCTGGACTTTCTCCTCGGCGTCTTTATTTACATTGTAGATAACGGTATCCGGCTTTAAGGTACCGGTACAAATCTTCATCAGGGAATATTTGCCGATGAACGGGTCAACCACGGTCTTGAATACACGGGCTGACAGGGATACATCATCATTGTATTTGGCGGTAAAGCGCTCTGCGGTCGATACATCGACGCCGACACACTCAAATTTGTCCGGCGACGGGAAGTATTTGTCGATCGCCTGCAGCAGGTATGCAAAGCCCTGTGCATTGACACCGGAGCCCATCATAACCGGGACGATATTGCCCTCGCTTACGTGCTCGTGCAGTGCTTTCGTGATCTCCTCCTGTGTAAACTCTTCGCCGGAGAAGTAGCGCTCCATATATTCTTCACTCGTCTCTGCCACTGCCTCGATCAGCGCGTCGCGGATGATGCCGAGGTTCTTCTTGGTGTACTCCGGAATCTCGCATTTCTCATACTCACTTAAATGAGTGAAACGACGGCCTTCCATCTTTACTGCATTGACAAAGCCGACAAATTTTTCATTTTCACGGATCGGCACCTGGAACGGCGCGATCTTACGGCCAAATTTCTTTTCCAGTTTCAGGATCAGTTCACGGAAGCTTGCCTGATCATCATCCATGTTGGTAACGAAGAACAGACGCGGCAGGTTGTACTCTTCACAGAGTTCCCATGCCTTCTCGGTTCCGACTTCGATGCCGGCCTTGCAGTTTACAACGATGATAGCTGCATCTGCTACGCTGATGGCTTCCTCAACTTCTCCGACAAAATCAAAATAGCCAGGAGTATCTAACAGATTGATCTTGATCGGTCCATCTTCTCCCTGATACTCTAACGGAATCAGCGTGGTGGAGATAGAGAACTGTCTCTTGATTTCTTCTTTATCATAATCGCTGATGGTGGTTCCTTCCGGAACTTTTCCCATTCTCTTGGTAGTACCTGTTACCAGTGCCAGCGCCTCTGCTACCGTCGTCTTGCCGGCACCACCGTGCCCCAGTAACACTACATTGCGGATTTGTTTTGTCCCATACACGTTCATAGTTAAGTCCTCCCGTCTATTTATTTTGATGTTTTTTTCTTGTATTTCAACCTCTGTTCATATTGTACAAGAAAATAGAGAAAATTTCAAGCAAAACAACATCTTTATACAAAATTTATTCGTTTTATTTTGAAAAGCATTGAAAATGCGACAATTTCTGTGCTTGAAGGCGGTGAAATCGGTCGCATTTTCGCAAATTTGGTAACAAACAGGTATTTCTTTTTCACTTCAACGCGTAAAATCGTTGACAAGTGCCTTGTTCTATTCTACAATAATCCTTAGTTTATTTTTAACTACATGCGTAACTGCTCTCTATCTTTGCAGTTACCTATATCCTTTATGAAAGAGAGCGTACTTGCTATGAATACATCGATCAATCATCTTACCGCCGGTTTCATCGGACTCGGTCTGATCGGCGGCTCTATCGCCAGAGGTTTGAAGCGCAGCGCACCGGACATCCGGATCATGGCTTACATGCGGACCCGTGCCAAGCTGGAACAGGCACACGCGGACGGCATCGTAGATGTGATCCTGGACGGCGTGGATGAGCATTTAAGCGAATGCGACATCATTTTCCTGTGTACACCGGTTGAATTTAACGAATCCTACCTGCGCCAGATCCGCCCGTTTTTAAAAGAAGGGGCGATCGTGACCGATGTAGGAAGCACCAAGACCAGCATTCATGAGACGGTGGCCGCACTCGGCATGGAGAGCTGCTTTGTCGGCGGTCATCCGATGGCTGGCTCGGAGAAGACCGGCTACGAGAGTTCGACCGATCATCTGCTGGAAAATGCTTACTATATCATTACCCCGACGCCGCACACCCCGGCCTCCTACACGGACCGCATGGTGGAGGTGGCCAAGACGATCGGCGCACTGCCGCTGGTACTGGATTACCACCGTCACGATTTCATCGTCGCAGCGATCAGCCATCTGCCGCACCTCATCGCATCCAGCCTGGTAAATCTGGTACACGACTGCGACAGCGACGATCAGATGATGAAACGGCTGGCTGCCGGAGGTTTCAAGGATATCACCCGTATCGCCTCCTCTTCTCCGGTTATGTGGGAGCAGATCTGCATGACGAACACAAGCAATATCACCGAGGTGCTGGATCGCTACATTGATTCCCTGCAAGCCCTGCGGGAAGAACTGTCCGATCATCAGTCAAACGCCATCTACAAGCTGTTTGAGTCCTCCCGCGACTATCGGAATTCGTTTGCAGAGACTCCGAAGGGATCGGTACAGCCGGAATACACCTTCTCCGCCGACGTGGTGGACGAGCCAGGTGCTATCTCCATCATTTCCTCGATCCTGTCCGGTAAGGGAATCAGTATCAAGAACATCGGCATCAGCCACAACCGCGAGCACGGCGAGGGCGCACTGCGGATCAGCTTCTACGATAAGGCTTCGATGGAGGCAGCATGGGCGCGGCTTAAAAAGTACAATTATACGTTATTTGCGTAAGCTGTACATTGTCTGGATTTTCACAATCAGAAAATGCCTCTGCAATGTACGTTTCAAACTTAACCTTCAACATTCTATTTAGGCAGGTGCAAGATTGAAAATGAGAAGTAGAGGGTATCCATTACCTTAAATGCACAACAAACAAGCCATCTCCCGGTGGGGTGGCTGCTTAAAAAATTGAATATAGAAATGTTAAGGTTATGCAGTGGCTGACTTGATCTTATAACCTTGTTTTTGGGCAATCATGAGGGCTTGCTCTACAGTGATCTCACGATCAACGGGAGGCAGATCAGATTTCTGATAAAGTTCTGCGTTATAGTTTTCCCCGTTCTTCAACATGTGGTATAATGCGGTAAGAAGCATTCTTGCTATTGCAATGATTGCTTTCTTGTGACCGCGATGCTTTTTGAGACGGAGATAACGGTTACGCATTTCAGGATGCTTTTTACTGGTGACAACAGCATTCGCACACTGAACCAGTAAAGGTTTGATATAGCATCCGGCCTTGGAAACCCGAACAGATTTTTTCTTCCCTGCACTTTCATTGTTGGTTGGGGTAAGACCAGCCCATGAGCACAAGTGTTTCGCCGAAGGAAAAGCCTCCATATTGGTACCGATTTCGGAAAAGATTCCGATAGCAGTGAAAAGACTGCCGATACCAGGAGCGGTTTGAAGAATGGTAAGTTCCTGCTGATAGGGAGCGGCGAGCGCAAGAATAAGTTCTTCAAGCTCTGCTTTTCGGGATTCAAGGTTTTCATAATGATCTTTGATGATCTTGAGTTTGCCAGCCTGTTCTGGAGTGATAAAGCCGTCAATGGCATCACGGAGTTGTGGAAGTTTTTTCTTCAAACTTTTATAGACGAGAGGTTCAAGGTCAAAAGAAGTATCTGCGGGATTTTCCAAAAGTTTATCCAGTATCGCCTGAGCAGATTTGCCGAAGGTGTCCGAGACAACGTTTCCCAACTGGATATTGGAAACCGTGAGACAGTTCTGCAAACGATTCTTTTCGCTTGATTTAAAGCAGGTCAGTTTGAAACGGTAACGCATAAGGTCGCGAAGCTGGCGGATGTCAGCAGGTGGCATAAAGCTACCGGCAACAAGGTCATGCTTAAACAGGTCAGCAATCCATTTAGCATCTTTCTTGTCAGTTTTCTTTCCACGGATAGCCTTAACATATTTAGGATGAGCAA
>JBNMLY010000116.1:0-6996 GCA_050875065.1 Otoolea sp.
TAATAACAGCGTCCTCACTTCCGCCCGCACCTGCATGGGCGGAACCGGCCAATGTGCCAAGTACCACAATATTTCCATTGGCGCTGACGCGGGCCCCACGCTCCACATCCCCAATTATCACAATACTGGCGTCGGATTCCAAGAGATCCCCCCGCGCCAGCGTTCCCTTATAAAACTGGCCCGTCCGCGCGGTCAGTTCCATCAAACGCTCTGTCAAAGCCTTTTCGCAGCGGGCGATCCGATTCGCGTCGGTATCTAACAGGCAGAGGATTTCGATCTGCGAATTGGCAGAGATCGCATCCACCACCTGCATCTCTTCTACCGGGGTAAGCTCCCGTCCTTCCAACGTCAATGTCATCTGGACGGAACCCCAAAACTTTTCACTCTCCTTAAATTTTTTTCCTACATCTTCCAATAACTGCCCAAACGGAATTTCCGGGTTTAAAATTACTGTCATACCAGATTTACATCCCTTAATCACTACGGAACTGTGCACTTTCCATCACCTCTTAATCTCCATTGATTCGTTCATTGGATGCATCTAACGCCCTGGCATTCATAATATCCTCCAGGCTCACATAACCGTAGAAGTACCGATATACCTGTTTTGCCACCATCGCCGCGTTGGAAGAAGAGTATCCATTCGGGATGCTGACCGTCACCGATATCTCCGGATTTTCATACGGTGCAAAGGAAATGAAGAACGCATGGTTGCCTCGTTTCTTCGATTCCTGCGCTGTACCTGTTTTTCCAGCCACATGGACATCCAATCCATCAAAAATACGTTTGGTAGAACTGTTTGTGACTACCTGCCGCATTCCCTGCTGAACGGCATCCCAGGTACTCGTTTGGAAATCCAGGTTTGCCACCACAGAAGACGGATAATCTTTAACCAGATTTCCATGAGAATCCGTTTCCTTGCTGATCAGGCTTAAATCGTACACCGTGCCGCGGTTGGCAAGTGCCGTTACATAGCGTGCAAGCTGTACGCTTGCAAACTGGTGCGTACCCTGTCCCATACTGGAACGCTCCGGATCTGTATCACTGATTGCAGGTGTTGCCTCTGAAATTTCAATTCCAGATGTTCGATCCAGTCCAAACATTGTGGCATATTTCTTCAGTATCTCGAGTCCTTTCTCCGGATTATATGTTCCGTCTGCCTCCGTCGACAAACGATGTGCCACTTCTGAGAAGAAATAGTTACACGAATTTTCAATTCCCCCAATCACATTCAGAGGACCATGGAACCCCGGGTATTTCCAACAGCGGATCGGGTTGCTGACTTCTTCATAAATACCGGTACAATTAATCATATCAAACAAGGTAATCGCTCCCTCTTCCAGCCCGGCAATCGCCGTGATTGGTTTAAAAGTAGAGCCCGGCGCCTTCAATGTCTGCGTTGCATTATTGCGCAGCGGGAGGGACTGATCTGCATTTAACTGGGCAAAATATGCACTGTCCGAAATCCGGTTATTGTCATAACTCGGATACGATACAAGCGCTAACACTTCCCCTGTTTTTGCACTCGTCACCACACAGCTCGCTGTACACGGATCGAGCGCCAGCTGAGCTGGCGTAATCTCGATATTCCGTATCTTATTCATCAGGAATTGGTACGCATATTCATCCCCGCTGACGCGAAGCAGATTCACTTCATTCTCATCATACGCCAGTACATTTTGGGAATAAAGCGCCAGGCAAAGTTCCCGTCCCGTCACAACATTATTGTTAATGAGATACTGATAGATCAGCTTTTCGAACGCCTGATCCTCCGCCAAATCGCGGAAACAGTGCTCTAGCAGCGCCGTGAACACATCATCTGCATTGGAATACCGGCTTTGAATATTTAATTTGGTTGTGTCGATCCAGTTGTTGGCAATTCCATAATATAAATACTCCCGCAGGCTGATGGTTCCATTTTTCCATGCCTGATACATATCGCTGGATGTATCAATTGCATCACGCAGGACAATTCCTGTATTGCTCGATGATAAATAGGAATAAATGTACTGCATATAAGCCTGCATTTCTTCAGAAAGTGCATTCATCGGTGTTGCATGTTCCGATTGCAGCTCCCCGCGCAGTTCCTGTTCGATCCGCACGCGTGCATTTTCATATTTTTGATGAATCTGCTGCTCGACATCGGATGCCTCCTCAGAGGAAAAATCATCAATCGAGAGGACATTATTATTGATTAGCTGGAAGTACGCCTTTTTGATGGGTATCTTAATGCTGGAGGAGTCAATATAGGCAATCTCCTTCTCATCCTGATTTACAATTGTTTTCAACAGGACGCCCGCCAACTGCTTCTCAATAATATTATAAATACCTTTCTGTAAATTCAGATCCAGTGTCAGCCAGATGTCATTGCCTGCTACCGGGGCAACCTCACCCGTCACACTGAGAATTCTTCCGACGTTGTCTACATATGCCGTCTGGGAACCCTTCTTTCCCTTTAACTCCAGTTCCATTGAGGATTCGATACCAGTACGGCCTACGACATCATTTAGCTCATAATCATCATTGACTGCCTTTAATTCCTCCAGACGTTCACTCGTTACTTTTCCCGTATATCCAATGATCGGGGCAAAATAAATGCTGTCATTATATACACGGATCGTCGATTCCTGTATATGCACCCCAATCAGTTCGGCTTCATGCTCGAGAATATCGGCAACCGTTTCGTCACTGATATCCGTCGCTATCGTTGTAGTTTCATATTTCTGAAATGCTGTAAAGCGCATCGTATAACGGATGCCTGCGATTTGCAGGGCAATTTCATCTGAAACATCGATCGGTTTGCCATCTTTATCGCGTGGACGTCCATCCCTGCTCTTGTCATCCCCCAGCGTCAGACGATAGTCCTTTTTGAGACGTTCCAGCAAATCCGATGCCGATAGGTCGGACGGATGCTTTCCATCTGCATCATCCATCTCATCCACGCTTTTTAAACCGTAGTAATCCCGCAGGAAACGTTTCCGCCCGGACGGTGAATCCGACGTATACGTCACATTCCCATCATGATCCAGGGCAAGTTCCAGGCTGGTCTGGGCGCTCTCGCCATGCTTGTTTAAAATGGATACCAGCTCATAGAGCATCGTATTCCACTCCGCATCATTTTTATAGGCTCCCGTATCCTGCACGGTAACATCATAGGCCAGCTCATTATAAGCCAGCACATTGCCGTTCCGATCATAAATATTGCCCCGCGTACTGGCTGTTTTTATAATCTTTTCCGTCAGTGCCGTGTAAGCATCCTGATACTCTTCGCCTTTTATAATCTGCAAATTAAAAAGCCGCATGATCAGAATCGAAAACATCACGCAGAACACAACCGTCAGGACAAACAGCCGGGAGGTAATTATTTTTTTGAACCATTCTCGCAGATATTCTTTCAGGTCATCCAACAATGTTCGAATCTCTCCTTTGCTCCCATTCTTTCAGTTTCCGGTTCATAAAAAGGAAAAACCGGTACACGACCAGAGTCGTAACTGTGGTAAAAATGATCTCCGGAACGATAATGGAGATCAGATAATGTCCAAAATTCAAGCGATTTCGGATCAAAAAACGAAATACATAAATATAGAGATTATACACCAGATCACTTGCCAAACTTAATAACAGCGGCAGCGTGATATAGTCTTCATAGTAATACTTGTTGCAGATTCCGCTGACATACCCCAAATTGATGAAAAAAAGCGTATAGAACCCAAACGGCCCACTATAAAACAAGTCCATAAACAAGCCTGCCACCAAGCCATAAAACAGCCCCCGCTCCCGCCCCTCAATGAAGCTACAAATAAAGACCACAATCAGAAGCAGGTTTGGGACGGACGACAGGAATGCAATCTGTGGGAAAACACAGATCTGCACCGTAAATGCCAGAATCAGCATGATAAGGTTAATCAGCAGCTTCCGCATTTTCCTCGCCTCCATCCTTATTTTTTAACTGGGTAATCACTAACACTTCCTGCAGGTTATCAAAATCTGCCACCGGAATAATTGTACCAGATTTCGTTACATTGTTGGCGTCCGTCGTGAGGCTCGACGCATAGCCAATCAGAATACCCGGAAGAAATATATCACTGATATTGGATGTTACAATCTTGTCCCCTTCCTGAATATCCGCCTCTTTTTTGATGTGATCCAACCCCAGGCGGCCATCCTGATACAGAGTCAGATTTCCCGATACATTACAGGTATCGCCCGTCCGCAGGGACATGCCGCTTACATTGCTGTTGTCATCAATGATTGCCCGGACCGTTGCATAATTCGCCCCCACATCCGTCACAATTCCAACCAGACCGCCTCCCGCCATCACGTTCATATCTTCCTGGATGCCGTCATCTGCCCCTTTATCAATCCGAAATACCTGAAACCAGTTTCCGGAGTCCTTGGCGATGACGCGCGCGGCTATTTTTTTATACTGCATATACTCCTGATCCAGCTGATAGAGTTCCCGGAGACGATCCAGCTCGTACAGTTCCGACTGGAGACGGTTATTTTCTTCCACCATCTGATCCAGACGCAGCTGCAAATTTTTATTTTCCTCCTGGGCCTCGCGCAGGGAAGAAAAATTCTCAAGCGCATTATAAAGCCCCGTACCGACTGCATTTACCCCTGACTGTAACGGTACCAGGACAAACCCCACTCCGGTCCGAAGCGGCATCAGAAAACTCGATTTAATAGACGTTGCCGTAATCAGCACAAGGCAGAATGCGGACATACCTGCCAGAATATACTTGCTGTTTTTCATAATTATAGTATTCCCCGTTCTTTGAAACTAAAATAGGCTTGTTCGCCAATAATCACATGATCCAACAGGTGGATTCCGAGAATCGCCCCGACCTCCTGAATCCGTGCCGTCGTGCGCCGATCCTCGGCGCTGGGCGTCGGATCTCCGCTTGGATGGTTATGAACCAAGACCACACTGGCTGCATGGTAGCGCAGCGCTTCGATGAATATCTCTCTCGGAGATGCCGGAGAGTGATTGATTGTCCCGCGGAACAAGAGCATTTCCCGAATCAAAACCTGCTTCGTGTTCAGCATCATCAGGTGCATCTCTTCCTGTTCCTTGTGACGCATCTCTTCTTTATAGAATGCAGCAATCGCCCCCGGCGTGGTAAATGCAGGCGCCTCCTCAAGCGTCAACGCGCGCCAGATTCGCTGCGACAGTTCACCCACGCAAAGCAGTTCGATTCCCTTGACCTTGCCGATTCCCTTTTGTTCCATTAATTCTGGCAATGTCAGATGAAGCAATCCTAAAATTCCCGGCGGATGCGCCTGCGCCAAAATTCTGGACGCCAGTGCAAGCGCAGACTCGTTCCGGTTTCCAGTTCGAATCAGAATCGCTAAAAGTTCGGCATCCGTCAAAGCTTTCACACCCTCCCGCTCACATTTTTCATAGGGGCGGTCCTTCGGCGGCATATCCTTCATCATAAGTTGCCTCTCCGATCCCTGACCAGATGTTTTTGGCGTTTTTAAACTTGCTCCCGATGTTTTCCATGCCTGCGGTGTCCGCATTCCTTCTCCTGTCTGTGTTGTCCCGGACAAGGTTGTTTCATCGTCTCCCTGGCGATTCCTGTTCTCTTTTTCCATAAGCGGTCCTCCTGTGTGCCTCTCCACCGCATACAGAAAGCCATGTTTATATCTTTATTATCTTAGCACAAACTGCCGGAATGTGTACAGACAGTCCGGCAGATTTTTTTTTAAGGTTTCCTTAAAATTTCATATAATTCATTCAAAATGAGTCATTTCTAGTCGATTTTAAGCTGCTCCGGTTTCACCATTCCGGCGTCTAAAAGCTTCTGCAGGGACATTAAAATTCCCAGTTTTGCATGATACCAGGTCAGTCCGCCCTGGAAGAAGACGCTGTACGGCGGTTTGATCGGTCCATCCGCGGAAAGCTCAATGGAGGAACCCTGGATAAAGGCGCCTGCTGCCATGATAACCTGGGAATCATAGCCCGGCATATCCCACGGCTCCGGCGATACATAGCTGTCAACCGGTGCTGCCGCCTGAATGCCCTGACAGAACGCAATCACGCCCTCCGGCTTTCCAAAGGTGATCGCCTGAATGATATCGTAACGCGGCTCTGTGCTGTTCGGAACCACATCAAAAGCGAGGCGCTCATAGACATTAGCCGCAAAAATAGCTCCTTTTAAAGCACCGGATACGACGGTCGGTGCCAGGAACAGTCCCTGGAAGAAGGACTGGTTGACACCGAGACTCGCGCCTACCTCACGTCCCAGTCCCGGAGAACCGAGGCGATATGCCGCATTTTCGATGCACTGTTTCGTTCCGGCGATATAGCCGCCGATCGGTGCCAGTCCGCCGCCCGGATTCTTGATCAGGGAACCGACTACCATGTCCGCACCGAGATCACTCGGCTCGATCCGCTCGACAAACTCACCGTAGCAGTTATCGACCATGCAGATCACTTCCGGTTTAATCGATTTGACAAAGGCGATCAGTTCGCCAATCTGTTCGGCCGAGAAGGTCGGACGGGACGCATATCCCTTGGAACGCTGGATGGTCACCAGCTTTGTCTTCTCATTGATCGCTGCGCGGATACCATCATAATCAAAGGTTCCGTCCGGCAGCAGGTCAACCTGGCGGTAGGAAATGCCATACTCGCGTAAAGATCCGTTGGACTCGCGGATACCGATGACTTCCTCCAGGGTATCATACGGCTTTCCTACCGGTGAGAGCAGTTCGTCGCCCGGGCGCAGGTTTCCGGCCAGTGCCGTATAAAGTGCGTGGGTTCCGCACACGATCTGCGGGCGCACCAGTGCATCCTCGGTGTGAAATACATCCGCATACACCTGTTCCAGCGTCTCACGTCCGAGGTCATTGTAACCATATCCGGTTGTGCCGGAAAAATGGATGTCGCTGACGCGGTTTTTCTGCATCGCTGCGATTACCTTTAACTGATTGTACTCTGCGTTGCCGTCGATCTCTGTGAAACGGTCTTTCAGAGTCGCTTCGATTCTGGCA
>JBNMLY010000117.1:0-6931 GCA_050875065.1 Otoolea sp.
GTACGGAGGCAATCCTGGAAGTCGTCCGGAACTTCCCGGCGGATACCCCTGGTGTTGTCATTACCCAGCATATGCCCGCCGGTTTTACCGCAATGTACGCAGAACGCTTAAACCGCATCTGCAAGATGGAAGTCCGCGAGGCGAAAAACGGGGATCATATCCAGCGCGGTCTGATGCTCTTAGCCCCCGGCGGATTCCAGATGCGCGTCGTTCCTCTCGGAAGTTCCTACGCAGTCAGCGTCCAGGAAGGGGACAAGGTCAATGGACACCGCCCTTCCGTCGACGTCCTCTTTGATTCGGTTGCCAACCATGTGCGCGATCACGCGATCGGCGTCCTCTTAACGGGCATGGGCGCCGACGGGGCTGCTGGACTTTTGCGGATGCGCAAAAACGGTGCTTACACGATCGGGCAGGATAAAGACAGTTGTGTTGTCTATGGAATGCCGATGGAAGCCTATAAAATCGGAGCTGTCTGCCAGCAATGTTCGTTAAACACGATCGGGCAGACCGTTTTATCCCGTGTGCGTCTTCTGTAATCTATAAATAGACAGAACCCATTCGGAAATGACTTATCTATTTCAAATCATTTCCGAATGGGTTTGTATCACTTTCAAACTAACTCATAGATAAAACTCAGGAATCGCCTATGAAAAAAAAGAACGCTACAAAATCTAACCGACAACTTCAGATGATCCGCCGACTGACCTATCTCTCACTGGGTCTGTCGGCGTTTGTCACGACAGCCAGTTTGAGTGTGTATCTCTACCCAGAGCTTCCGTCGCATTGTTTACAGGCAACCCAGCAAGGCGTCGCCCTGGTACAGGGCTTTGGAAGGAGGAGTATTGCCGCACTCAGTTCCATCGGCAAACAGGCATCCGAAGATGTCCCCTATGAAAGTTCGGAAGACGAGATAATGCTTTCCCAAAACACTTCTCCGGAGGAAGAAAACAGCGCCTCCGCAGAGGGCGGCGCTGGAATGGCTGGTCTGGATTCCCTTTCAGAAGCAGGCACTATTTCGTTCGAGAACGTAACACTTGATACCTGCTGGGGAACGATGACTTATTATAATCAGGGAGATTCCCGCTGGGCGAACTACCCGTACGGCGGTGTAGATCCCCTATCAATCTACGGATGTGGTCCGACTGCAACCGCCATGCTGATCAACAGCTTCTCTACCCCAATTACTACCCCGGTCACTACCGCAGAATGGTCGGTTGCTAATGGATGTTACGCCCCACAGGGCGGCTCCTACCACCAGTTGATCCCATCAATTCTGACCGCTTACGGTTTTCAGGTTACGCCTGTCACCAACCGTTCCGTCGAAAATATCGCTTCCCTGCTGGCATCGAACCATATTCTGGTTGCCCTGATGGGAAAAGGGCTTCTTACCCAGGATGGTCATTTTATTCTAATCACAAGACTTCTCCCCGATGGAAATGTTTCCATCGCCGATCCGAACAGCTATGAAAACAGTCTCCTCGAGTGGAATCCCTCTCTGCTCTTAAGCGAACTGAAAAAGGTTTATGACAACGGCGCTCCGCTCTGGGCCGTCTCCATTGCAGCCTCAAACTGAGCCCGTTCCTGCGGGAGGAAGATGCCTTTGTAGAGCTTTTCCAGCTCCTTCCAGTTTACTTCGATTGCCATGCGGCGGAGAAGTATTTTATCTTTAATATCCGAATAATTGTACAATTTTTCTAAAAACTGGAATACCTCCTGTGCGCTAACGTTCTGAAGCATAAAACAAGACAACAATGTCAACAAAGCAGAAATATCATAACGATCTGAATTCAAAACAACCATGCAATAATGAACCGCTTGGCGAGTATTGCCGCACTTTTGATATGCTTTTCCCAGGCAATGGTAAATCTCTATCAACTTTCCTGTTGTTTTTAATGCTTTATTGTAGCTTCCATACTTTTCCAGTTTTTTAATTGCCCTTTCAAAATACGTGATTGCCTGCACTTCTTTCTGACGATCCCAACACCACATCCCCATCACACAATCAAAATCTGATTCCTGTGGAAGACGTGTAACAGCCTCCCTATAAATCGACTCAATCTCTTCTTCCGACCTTCCCAAGACTTGACACGTGAACAAATAATTTACATATGTATAGGCACTTCTCTGATCATTTGGAGAAAGTATCGCTGGCATCCATTTTATTGCACACTGATAAGCTTTCTCTGCCTCCTGCCATTTTCCCTCTGCCCCATAGCTCTCGCCTAAATATCCCCAGTAGATATGATTTTGGGGGTCCTCTTCTATCTTTTCCCGTATTAATTTTCTATATCGTTCTCCCTTCGATTTTAATTCCATGACACTTTCTCGATAACCCGTATGAAAAATGGCCAATTTATCGGTTAGTTCTACCACTTTTAATTTTCGATTATCTAATCTTACCAAATTTTCATGAATCTTCCCTTTATAACGAAGCAACGGACGATTTGCAAAAATGCGAATTTGTGTGCCCCCGTCCGAAATATAATTTTCTTCATCTAACTGCATCCATCCCGTCATCAATCCATCTACATCCTCTGACAAAACTTCTAGAATTGCTGGAATCTTTGGAACATCTTCTGGCGCAAAGCTTTCATCTGCATCTAAAAAAGCAATCCAATCTCCTTTCGCCTGTTCAATCGCATAATTTTTTGCAGCAGAAAAATCATTGATCCAGGGGAAGTAAAATACTTTCGCTCCCATCTCCTGCGCGATTTCTACCGTTCGGTCGGTACTTCCCGTATCTACCACGATCTGCTCGCACATAATCTCCTTTCCCCAGGAAAGAGCATGACGGATATTGTTCTCTTCATTTTTTACGATCATACACTGGGATATCGTTTTCTTCATCGTCTCTCCTCCTTTTTCCCTGTCCCTCCCCCATGAGCAATCTCCTCCCGGTTTCGGGTACACATAAATCTATTTTTTAATAACTTCGAAAAAAAGGGATCTGCCAAAAGCAGATCCCCTTTTCAAGTACAGAATCAAATTTTCGATTACTGTAACATACTCAGAACACCCTGAGGCATAGAGTTTGCCTGGGCAAGCATAGACTGAGCAGCCTGAGAAAGAATATTATTCTTCGTATAGGATGTAATCTCATCCGCCATATCTGTATCACGGATACGGCTCTCTGCAGATGTTACGTTCTCAGAAGTAACCTTTAAGTTATTGATGGTATGCTCCAGACGGTTCTGAGCCGCACCAAGTACAGCTCGATAAGAAGACACCGTCTCAATTGCGTTATCAATCGCCTTCATTGATTTATTTGCAGCCGTAGTATTACCAACCGCTACAGTGTTAACCTTTAAGTTAGTAGCCGTCATAACCTGAGAAGTTACCTTCATAACGTTGGCAGCATCATCTGTCGCACCGATCTGGAAAGTCATGGTCTTTGCTTCCTTCAACGGTGATACACTGTTGAAAGTAGTTGTGTTTGCGATACGAGTAATCTCATCATTTAAAGCAGTAAGCTCCTGATTAATATTATCTCTAGCTGTCTTCGTATAAGTACCATTTGCAGCCTGAGTCGTCAGAGTCTTCATACGCTGAAGCATAGAATGAGTCTCTGTCAGAGCACCCTCAGCTGTCTGAATCAAACCAATTGCATCGTTTGAGTTACTTACTGCCTGGTTCAGACCATTAATCTGAGAACGCATGCTCTCGGAAATAGCCAGACCTGCCGCATCATCACCTGCACGATTGATTCTGTAACCAGATGAAAGTTTCTCCAGGTTCTTGCTTAATGCACTCTGGTTGCCACTTAAGTTTCTGTAAGAATTGATCGCCGCAATATTATGCTGAATTACCATACTATATTCCTCCTTTATTTAAAAGAAAATATGACAGTGGACTCCTTTCCTCCGTTTTCTTCTCATCCATGGGCCCTTTGAATCAGAAGAATTTTCTTTTCATTATATATATCGTCCTTTTTATCGGATAGATAAGCGTTTTTTAATTATTTTTAGATTTTTATTTTAAAAGTTCCAAAACGGTCTGCGGCATCGCATTGGCATAAGTCATCATAACATTGGAAGATTGGAGCAAGATATTGTTGCTGGTATATTTCGTATATTCTTCCAATACATCCGTATCCCGAATCTGACCTTCCGCCACCTGCATATTTTCCGAGGTTACACTGAGATTCGCACGCGTATGCTCCATATGCATATAATTAGCGCCAAATGACGCCCTGACCTGTGAAACCGCCTCAATTGCATTTTCAATGTACCCTACTGAATCCTGTCCTGCGTCAACCGAAGAAAAATCTGTCTTATCCAACAATAGCTCTTTACTTCCTATGTAATACCGCTTCACATCCAATTGATCACCTGTATCGTCTGTCGCACCAATCTGAAGCTGAATTGCATTCGCCGTATCCTCTTTTGGCGGAACCCATCCAGGAAGAGCGGACTGACCGGTCGTATCCGTCGAAAAAAGAGGAAGATCCCCAAATGTAGTAGTCTCCCCAATCCGGTCAATTTCCCCTAGGATTTCCTTTCTCTCCATCTCCAGCGTCTCGCGATTTGAGTCGTTGTACGTCGCATTCGCCGACTTAATCGCAAGGGTTTTTAATCTCTGAAGCATCGAATGAACTTCTGTCAGGGCTCCATCCCCTACATTAGTTAACCCAATACCATCGTCTATATTGCGCATCGCCTGATTCAGGCTATTGATTCTGCTGCGCATTCCCTCTGATATGGCAAGACCTGCCGCATCATCACCGGCATGGACAATCCGATATCCAGAAGAAAGTTTCTCCAGCGATTTTTTCAGTTTTCCATTTGTGATACCCTGATTTCGCGCAGCATTGATAGACGCTATATTACTCTGTACTTGCATAATACATCCACCTTTCTGTTTTAAACTTGCTAAAACACTGCTTATCTTTATTTTCGGCGCAAAGTCCTATCTTATTAACTTTTCCATCTTAGTTTTCAATACCTATCTAACCATATTTCTGCCTGTGCCAATTCCCCCAACCATAAGATGTCTTTTTCTAACCTGTTAAATCAGCGTCCCCGTATCCTTTCCCATATTCATCATCATCTGGAGGCGGACGATCTGCACCATGTTCGACCACTCCTCGCCCGTCATCTCTTCGCCCTTCTCCTGCCAGGCAGACATCAGGCTGGTAATCCCATTTGTGCTATAACTGCCAGAATTGCTGTAATTCCCCAAAAGGGAACTAAGATTGCTGTATAAATTGTCGCTGCCGGACGAAGCTCCAGACAGGCTCTGGGAAAGCAAGGAATACGACGAGGCTGCCTGTGAGGTAGCCTTGACCGTAGAACTGCTCTTTTGTGTCTCCACCGAACGGTTTGCCAGGATCGTATTGTTTCCAATATAGTCCGCCATGATCGTTTTGACGTAATTTTGTGTCTCCTTATAAGGAGGAACCCCGCCGTACTTGGTCACGCTGCCCGGTCCCGCATTGTATGCCGCCAGTGCCAGGCTGATATTGCCCCCGAAGCGCTCCAGATTCTGTTTCAGGTACTTGGCGCCTCCGAGGATATTCTGGCGGGCGTCGTAGGGATCGCTGACTCCCAGCGACCGGGCGGTTGCCGGCATCAGCTGCATCACGCCCATCGCCCCCGCCTTGGAAACCGCCTTCGGGTTAAAACCCGATTCCGCCTTTGCAACTGCCCGCAGAAGCTTGACGGGAAGCTGATAGAGGGACGCCGCCTCCTCGAAGATCGCATCCATATCCGTCTTTACTGTCCCGATTCCATTTTTTAACACCTGTTTAAAATCCTGTGATGTCCCAGCGGTTCCGGTCTGGCTCGACGTTTTCCGTGCCGTCTTTGCCGCCTCCGCCGTAATCGCTGCTAAACTCATGTCTAACGCCCCTTTCGTCCAATTCCGTCCGAGCCGATGTACCAGCCGTCCTGCATGTAGCTGACCATCATTGAACCATCGCTCTTCAGATAATACCAGTTATCATTATAAAGCAGCCAGCCTGTCTGCATCCGGCCGTCCGCGCCCAGATAATACCAAGTCCCAGCGAGCTGGATCCAGCCTGTCTGCATGTCTCCATCCGGTCCCTGATAGTACCAGCTTCCATCTCCCGGGTTGACCCAGCCTGTCTGCATACATCCATTTCCGTCAAAATAATACCACTTACCGCCGTAATTCAGCCAACCGCGCGTCCGGTTGCCCGCCCCATCAAAATAATACCAGGTTCCATCCACCAGTTTCCATGTATTGACTGCCAGGGAGCCATCCGGCTGGACAAAATTATCTCCCTTAAAAGAACCAGTGGCACTCATACCCGTTGCCGGGCCGCCGCTGTTTCCTGAATTGGAAGAGGACGTATTCCTGCTCTGCGCTGTTTCTGTCGTAGAGGTGTCTGTATCCGCTTCATCGATCTCCTGCTCCTGGGAGACTACAAATTCGCCTTCTTTCAGGTATTTTTTCTCTTCCGCTGTCACCGGGACTGCCTTGACCTCATAATAATAGATCTTATCGGTATCCGTCATATACTCGCCCAGGCTAGCGTAATTATTCGTCACGGACAGGCGTTTTACCACCTTATCATTTCCATAGAGAACCAGCGTATATCCCGGTGCATAATCCACCTTTTTCCAGATGGCCTTTTTCGGAGAACTCGAACTCCATCCGGCTTTCGCCGTCGTGCCAAGAACCGTGACCGGTGTATAATCTACCTTCACCTGCATTGATGTATTATCCAACGCTTTCGCGGATACAAACTCTGCTCCCGTCACCTTGCATTTTGAGCGTCCCAGCGAGTTTGGCATATATTTCCCATCTGCGGCGTCCACACTGATCTCTACGCGGACCTTTTTGCCCGGCTTCCATTTCTCATACTCCGTCCGGTAATAAATATCGCCCAGCGTGACATTGCTTCCGCTTAAGGTAACCTGCGGCTGCGGTATCTCCTCCGCATCGCTGTAGGTCGTGCTAAAGTTGATAC
>JBNMLY010000118.1:0-6913 GCA_050875065.1 Otoolea sp.
GAGCCGCCACTGCCAATGCGATGGCTGCCATCCGGGTCGGATGATCCGAGCCGGTTGCCGTACCGTACCAGAAGACCGGTGAAGTCCGTTCGCACCATCGCAGCAGAAAATTGCCATTGTCATAAAATGTCATAAAGTATTCTGAAAAATATGCCGTCACCACCGCAGCGACACCCGGTCCCCAGCTGAAAAACACGCCGGTTCCCAACAGTCCCACGATCAGATTGCCCGTCAGAATCACTGCCAGCACAACTGTCATGTACACCAGGGTAAAAAAGCACATATGCTGTACATACCCCATCAGAAGCGTCCCCCATGAAAATGGCGCGCCCTTTACCTGCAGCATCACTCCTGCCACCAGCAGAAATACCAGATACGGAACTGCCAGATACAGGACGCCGTCCAGACAGGTCACGGTATAGAGCATTTCACGGCTGATCGGAAGGCTGTGATAAAAATCCGTTTTCTTTTTCGAATGGAGATACGAAAACCCGGATGCCGCCAGCACCACTGCCGCCACAATCAGGATGCATACCAGCATTGCATTCTGGATTGAATACAGGTTCAGCATATCATTTGTAAGTTTTTGCTTCGCCAGTGCCAATGCCGCCTCCGCCGTCAGATCCTGCGACAGGTTCTCCGGGCGGAATGCCATGCTGATCCCCAGAGCCGTCATGACCGGAAATACAAAGAAGCACAAAAGTGCGGTGAGCGCCACGCTCCAGAGACGCTGCTTCGTATTTTCTTTCATGTATTTAAAAAACAAGCTTTTTGATGTCATAACCAGCCACCTCCGTTTCACTGATAAAGATCTCCTCCAAGGAAAGCGGTATTATTTCAAAAAATACCGGATGATACGCCTGTAAAATCGTCTGAATCTCTTCCCGTTTTCCGCGCACGGTAAGCGTCAAGAGACTTCCCCGCTGCTCCGTCTTCATGATCTCGATTCCCTGCAAATCGCTGCTCTTAACTCCCGCCGGAAGCACGCACTGAATCTTGTGGATATTTAACTTCATATCGTCCAGATCTTTTGAAAGAAGGATTCCGCCCTTGTGAAGCAGCCCTACATGATCGCAGATATCCTCCAGCTCCCGCAGGTTGTGTGACGCGATGACCGGCGTCAGGTTCCGCTCCTCGATATCATTGGCAAAGAGGCTCTTGACCGTCTGCCGCATGACCGGATCCAGCCCGTCAAATGTCTCATCGCAGAACAGATAGTCGGTTCCCGCGCAGACGCCCAGAAGCACCGCGAGCTGTTTTTTCATTCCTTTCGAAAATGTCTGTATCTTGCGGCGTCCTTCCAATTCAAAACTCTTTAACAGTTTGTCGAAGCGCGCCGTGTCAAACTTCGGATAAATCCCCTGATAAAATGTCTTCATGTCCTCCGCCGTTCCATTGTTCAGGAAATACGGCTCATCCGGGATATAGAAACACTTCTCCTTTACCTTTGTATTTTCAAATACGTTTTCCCCATCGATGGTAACACTTCCCTCATCCGGCTTCAAAATACCCGCTGCCATCCGCAAAAAGGTACTCTTTCCTGCACCATTGGTTCCAATGAGGCCAAAGACGCTTCCATTGTGAATCTCCGCATGAATATGATCCACTGCCACTGTATCATAAAAACGTTTCGTCAGATTCTCAGCCTTTATCATTCCTGTTTCCTCCTTCCTCACTTCCATACTTCTGGATGACCTGTTCCTGGAACTCCCGCATCGTGACGCCGATTCCTTTCGCATCCCGGATCAGAAGCTCCAGCTGATCCCATATCTCCCGCCGCTTCTTCTCCCGAATCTGCCGGTTATCCGCCACGAAACTCCCCCGGCCTTTGATCGAATAAATATATCCCTGCCGCTCCAGCTCCGCATAGGCTCTCTGGATTGTATTGGGATTCATCGACAGTTCTGTCGCCAGACTCCGCACCGACGGAAGCTGACTGTCCTGTTCCAGAATCCCCCGGACCATCAGATCCGATAGTTTCTCTACAATCTGCTCATAGAGCGGCCGCCGATCTTTATAATCAATCAGAATCATGCTCACATTCTCCTTTCCTCCATTCCTTCATTCTGTTGTGTTACATTTCCCCTACATAGCATTTCGGCAATTCCGCCGCCATCCATTTCCCGCCGACTTCCACCGTTTGTATGGCTAATTTTTTCTGAATGGCATATCACGAATCAGCCCTTTGAAACTGTATCAAGCATCCTAACCGTATTAATTTATTTAATACAGTTGTAGTATACAAAAAGAGCAGCCGATTGTCAACCGACTGCTCTCTTACGATTTCCTTAACAACCTTTAAGGTTATATCCGAATGAAACGAAACTTTGTAATCCGATGCAGACTACTGAGCCTCTGTCTCCGCTACTTCCTCTGTCTCAGCTTCTGCGTCAGCCTCTGTCTCCTCGTCAGCTGCCTCTTCGGTTTCTTCCTCAGCTGCCTCTTCAGTCTCTTCCTCGGAAACTTCCTCTGTCTCCTCAACCTCAGCCTCTGTCTCCTCTACTGCCTCAGTCTCGTCTACTACTGTCTCCTCTGCTGCTGCAGTTGTCTCTTCTGCTTTGCTGCCGCAAGCGGTCAGAGCAGATGCTGCTACCATTGCACTCATAACTAAGATTGCTGCTGTTTTTGTAAGATTCTTTCTCATAATTATTCTCTCCTCTTTAAAACATATGATTTATGTTTTTTCGTACCTCATCGGTACGTGACATATAATAAAAATAAATTATGTCCAAAATATGAACAAGGAATTAACATTCACTAAACAAATCCCTGATTTATTACAAAATTCGAAAGATATCTTAATCTTTCTTCCGCTTATCCCTGATTTTACTGGTTTTTATCAATCTTAAAATTCTTAATATCCATCTTTCATTTTTTCCGGTTCCCACCCAATTCCCATCCTTTTTTCTGCTCTTTATGAACTTTTTTCTCGGTTGTTCGTTTACGGTTTGTTCACAATTTAGTCAAATTTGAACGAGCCGGTTCCGGCTGAAATTCGGTCATATATTTCCGATAGCAGAATCCCTTACCACGCACACTGGAACCGGAATTTGCCAATCCCCCGCATTTAAATTTTCCCCTAACAATATAATTTCGATAACACATGACAATATTTTAGATTGTTTTCCTCGCAAGCCGCGTTTATAATAAAGAAAGATAAACGGTATACAATGAATTATTTATATTAGGTAGGATGAAGGAGGAGTTTACAATGGCTATTTTAGTTACCGGAGGCGCTGGTTACATCGGCAGTCACACTTGTATCGAACTTTTGAACGCCGGGTATGAGGTGGTTGTCATGGACAACCTTTACAACGCAAGTGAAGAGGCGCTGCGCCGTGTGGAGAAAATCACTGGCAAACACGTTACCTTTTATAAGGCAGATATGCTGGATCGCGAGGCAGTCAATGCGATCTTTGAGAAAGAATCGATTGATTCTGTGATCCATTTTGCAGGCTTAAAGGCCGTCGGCGAATCCGTTGCCAAACCGCTTGAATATTACCACAACAACATCACCGGAACCCTGGTTCTCTGTGATGTAATGCGAAATCACGGCGTCAAAAATATCATTTTCAGTTCTTCCGCTACCGTATACGGCGATCCGGCTTTCGTCCCGATCACCGAAGAATGCCCGAAGGGCAAGATCACAAACCCTTACGGCCAGACAAAAGGAATGCTGGAACAGATTTTAACCGACCTGCATGTAGCAGATCCGGAGTGGAATGTTGTTCTGCTTCGCTACTTCAACCCGATCGGCGCCCACAAGAGCGGTCTGATCGGCGAGGATCCGAAGGGCATCCCGAACAACCTGGTTCCTTATATCGCACAGGTTGCCGTCGGCAAGCTGAAATGCCTCGGCGTATTCGGCAACGATTACCCGACCCCAGACGGAACCGGCGTGCGCGATTACATCCATGTCGTTGACCTGGCGGTCGGCCACGTAAAAGCACTCCAGAAATTTAACGACAAGCCAGATGTATATATCTACAACCTCGGTACCGGAAAAGGCTACAGCGTGCTTGACGTAGTCAAGGCTTACGAAAAAGCCTGCGGCAAGACGATCCCTTACGAGATCAAACCGCGCCGTGCCGGCGATATCGCCACCTGCTACTCCGACGCCACGAAAGCAAAAAAGGAACTCGGCTGGGAAGCTCAATACGGCATCGAAGAGATGTGTGCTGACTCCTGGAAATGGCAGTCAATGAACCCGAACGGCTACCGGGACGCAGAAAATTAATCAAATCCCCCTTGCACATTACCAACCAAAAGCGCTCTCCTGTTCTTTACTCCTGGAGAGCGCTTTTGGTTTTCCACTTCCTTTCCTTGTCAATCCTCCCAAAGTAGGTTATACTAGACGAGATATTTCTTTATTTATAATTGTTCTGTACCCTCAGAAGCTTTCTTGCGCTTGCTTTTGTAACTGACCAGAAATGTTCTGAGATTATACTACACATCCGAAGAAAGTCGAGGCCTCCGCTTTGAGAAAGAAAACAAACCTGCTATTTATCATTCTATGTGGACTTTTCATTTTTCTTGTTCCGACCCAGGTTTTCAGCGCTGAATCTACAACCGTTCGGGTAGGATATTATGAACGTCCCGGTTTTCAGGAAGGAATGAAAGACAGCCAGCGAAAATCCGGTTATGCATACGAATACCTCCAAAAAATTTCTGACTATACCGGCTGGAAATACCAATACATCTACGGCGATCTGGAACAATTAAAACAGAAATTCCAAAATAACGAGATCGATATCCTTGCAGGGCTTTCGCCAGACGACGCCCTGCCGCCGAATGCCGAGTTATCCAATGAGCCATTCGGAAATGAAACCTGCTATATCTTTAAAAGACTAGGCGATACCTCCATTAAAACAGGTTATAGCGCCAGTTTGATCGGCAAGAAAATCGGGGTCGTTCAAAATTCCAAGGAAGAAAAACACCTGAACGATTATATCCAGGCAACGGGACTTGTATGTGAAATTCATAGGTACAAGCAGTTGCCGCTTCTGATAAATGCGCTGAGAACAGGAAAAATCGATGTTCTGGCCGCCGAAAATATGGAAGTCTGCGACATCGCCGACATTCTTCCCTGTATTTCCATCGGGGAAGACAGCTACTACGTATGTGTCACCGCCAAACGAAGAACGCTTCTTCGGGAACTCAATGATGCCAATCAGAAATTAAACGAGGATGATCCCTACTATATGGAGAAGCTGTACACCCATTATTTTCAAAATGTCCTGATTAATACGGTAGAAAGTGAATCCGAAGAAGCCTGGCTTCTCGTACATAATGTCTTGAAAATCGGATTTTTGGATGATTCGCTGCCATTCTCGGATTTAGACAAAAACGACAAACTGTCCGGGCTCCTGGATGATATCATCCAATCCATGCAGCAAGAACCAGAACTCGCCGGGCTCTCCATTGAGGCGGTTCCCTTTTCTTCCGCTGAAGAAGCGTATAGTGCCCTGCGCAACAAAGAGATCAACGCCGTTTTCCCCGTATTTGCAGATTCCTGGTGTGCCACCCAATACGACACCCGTATCAGCACCCTGGTTTCTTCTATGACGATGGATGTTATTTTTAACGGTTCCTACTCCGAACAGGTATTCCAACGCATCGCGGTTGCCTCTGGAAATCTCATTCAGGAAGATTATGTTAAAAAATACTATCCAGGTAGCCAAATTTTGTACGTTTCTTCGCTGGATGAATGTATCAGGGCTGTCAAAGAGGGACGGGTTGACTCGACCCTGATGAACCGATATCACACAACGAAATATCTGATGCAGACCGCAAACAGCCATCTGCACTCTATCGGAACCCCCAATTCCTGTGAACTGGGATTTGCGATCCGTTCAAGTGATACTGAATTACTCTCTCTTTTAAACCGGAGCATTCATATCATCGGAACCGACACGCTGGACTCTTATGTAAATATGTACAGCTATTATCAGCGGAACTACTCGGTACAGGACTTTATCGCCATGCATCTTTATGAGACAATCACCCTCGTGCTGTTATTTTTGGGAATCCTGGTCGCTGTTTTTATCGCCTATGTGAGAAACAACCGCCAAAACCAGCACCGGATGCAGCTTGCACAAGATAAAATCCAGGAAACCAGCAACCAGCTAACCCTCGCCCTGCAAAAAGCAGAAGCCGCCAATGAAGCGAAATCCCGTTTTCTCTTCAATATGTCCCATGACATCCGGACGCCGATGAACGCGATCATCGGATATTCTGAGCTTCTGGAGAAAAACGTCGACATTCCGGCACGCGGCCGGGAATATCTGAGAAACATCAAAAAATCCGGTCAATGCCTCCTGGAATTAATCAATGAAGTCCTGGAAATGGCACGGATCGAAAACGGGACGGTAAATATCAATGAGAATGTGGGAAATCTGTCGGAGCTTTACCAGACACTCGAAATTATGTTCCATGAAGAATGTCTGAGGAAAAATCAAGCCCTCCGCTTCCAACTGACGCTACAGCCCCTGTTTATTTATTATGATCCGATTAAAGTCCGCGAGATCTTTTTAAATATCCTCAGCAACGCGAGCAAATATACTCCGGAGGGCGGCAAAATTACCCTGCTGGCAGAAGAATTGCCCTGCAGCCGGGAGGGCTGGATCTCCGTAAAAACGACAATCACCGACACGGGACTTGGCATCTCAAAAGATTTCATTCCCAAAATTTTCGACAGTTTTTCCAGAGAAAAAACTGTTACCGAAAACAAAATATCCGGTTCCGGTCTGGGGATGGGAATTGTAAAAAAATACGTTGATCTGATGGGCGGGGACATTTCCATTGACAGTTCGCCAGGAAATGGTACAACTGTATCCGTCACACTTTCTTTCCGCCAGGCAGATGTGTCGAGTGTCCTCGCTGATACCCCGTCGGAATCCACAGTTCTCTCTGA
>JBNMLY010000119.1:0-6826 GCA_050875065.1 Otoolea sp.
CTTATGCGGTATTAGCAGTCATTTCTAACTGTTGTCCCCCAGTGCGAGGCAGGTTACCCACGCGTTACTCACCCGTCCGCCACTCAGTCAATTTGAAATCCATCCGAAAACTTCAATCAAATCGCTTCGTTCGACTTGCATGTGTTAAGCACGCCGCCAGCGTTCATCCTGAGCCAGGATCAATCTCTCATGTTAAAGTTTTGATTCCAGTCAAAATTTCGCTTGGCTAATTTTAACCGTTATTACTGTTGCTTGGTTTTGTTCTGAATGTTCTCTTGAACTTCAAGGCTTACCAAAAAGCCTTTGTTCTTGGAATTTTCAGGGTTTTACATACTGTTCAGTTTTCAAGGTTCTTTGTTGTTGTCTCAGCGACAGCTTATTTATATTATCATAAGCAGTTGACTTTGTCAACAACTTTTTTATTTTATTTTTAATCTTTCTCAGAAACTCTTTGGCGTTTCCACCCTCATCTCTTCGATTGATTTGCCCTTGTCTCAAGGACGTATGTTATGATACCAGAGTTTCCCAGGATTGTCAACGATTTTTCTATATTTGTTATTCTTTTTATTTTGTTATGATTTTTTAGAATTTTCTGACTATTCATCTCTTCGGCATCTCCTCCTCTTTAACTCATGGAAATGGCGTCGAATCAAAGGAATCCGACGCCATTTCTATCATTGCTATCCATTCACAGATACGGCTTTCAATTTCTATCTCTCATCCATATCCGTCTCCACTCTTATTTATATCTATCCTCTATCTCTATATTGTCTTGTTATATATTATACCCAATCAATTTAACGGCCAGGCTGACGCCGCCGCAGACCCACATCACAAGAATCGGATTCAGTTTCCATTTGCGGAGCGCTATAAAAGCTGCTGCAAAGAGGACCAGACCGCCCCACTGGACCATTCTCTCCCCATTTATCTCCGGAAGGACTGCTGCCAGCAGCATCGAAAGTCCGGCTCCCGCAATCAGCGCCACTACCGCCGGGCGAAGACTGCCTAAGATACTTCCCATCGCAGAGCCGCCACGGTACCGCCGGTATATATACGCCAATACCGATACAATGATACAGGACGGGAAAATACATCCCAGAGTCGCCGCAACCGCCCCAGGAAGTCCCGCTATCCGGATTCCGACAAAGGTCGCCGAATTTACCGCAATCGGTCCCGGCGTCATTTCCGCGATGGTAATGAGATTCGCAAACTCCGTCATCGTGATCCATCCCTGCCGTTCCACAATCAGACTCTGTACCAGTGGAATCGCCGCATAACCGCCGCCCACACTGAACAGCCCTATCTGCAGAAAGCTCAAAAATAATTGTATATAAATCATATCCGTTCTCCCCTTTTACACCGTCCCAGTTGTCTGCTCTTTCTCAGCCAGATAAAACGAATCGTCCCTGCCAGAATCCCTGCTGCAATGATGTATATGACATTGACATCCAGCACAAAATCCGCCAGAAAGGCAAGTATCATGATCGCGATCGAATACACCTTCTTCTCCTTTAGGACATTACTGCCAAGTCCACAGGAAACATCCAGGATCACTGCTGCCACGCCGACGCGCATTCCCTCCAGTGCTGCTGCCACCCAGACATTCGACGCGAATGCGGCATAGCAGACCGATAAAACGGCCAGGATTGCCATCGGCGGAAGAATCGTTCCGATGACTGCCACCACCATACCCGCAAATCCGTATACCTTCCAGCCGACCAAAATCGCCCCATTGACCGCGATCGCCCCCGGACAGGACTGTGCCAGTGCGGTAAAATCGAGCATTTCCTGCTCATCAATCCAATGAAGTTCGTCCACGAAGCATTTCTTCATAAACGTCACTATGACGAAGCCGCCTCCAAATGTAAACGCACTGATATAAAGTGTTTTTAAAAATAAGACCAATAACCGGTGCCTCTGTTCCATCTGCTGCTCCCCCTTTTCTCTGTTTTCTAACTGCTCTTTCATTAAAACAGTCTCTCTCTTTTTCTGTGCCTATTATAACACTTGCTAAATCATTTTAAAATTACTATAATTTATATATAGTTCTTAGTAAATTATCTATGAATATATGAGTCAAGCAATCCCCGCCAGCATTTCTTCCTATATACAGGCAGAATTACCGGCTTAAAACATTCATACGAAGACTTTCTATCTATATGGAAATTTTCCACCTATGATAGAAATCTTCGGGAAAGGAGTTTTCATGACTCTGCGGCATTTCCGCATTTTTATTGAAGTGGCTTCCGCCGGAAGTATCACACAGGCTGCGCGCAATCTCTACCTGACCCAGCCGACCGTCAGTACCGCTGTCCGGGAACTGGAAGATCACTACGGCACTTTATTTTTCGACCGGATCAATCAACGCCTGCGTATTACCGGTGAAGGACGGCGTTTCCTGGACTATGCACGCCATTTTATCCAAATGTACGATGAAATGGAACTGGCCTTCTCCAACTCCGGGATCAGCGGGGTTCTCCGCATCGGTGCGAGCACCAATGTGGGAATCTCGTATCTGCCACATTTTATGAAAGCATTCCGGCAGGTGCATCCCGATGTCCATACCCAGGTCAGCATCCAGACCACGCCTCTCACCGAGTCCATGCTCTTAAATGGACAGCTCGATCTGGCGATCGTCGGCGGCACCATCCGTTCCGAACAGATTGCCCTGACTCCCCTGTTTCAGGAACACTACACCGCCATCTGCGCGTCGGAACACCCACTGGCCGGACGAACCGTTTCTATCAATGCATTTATGAAAGAGCCTCTGCTCTTCCGCGAAGCCGGCAGCACCTCCTATGAAGTATTTCAAAATGCCATCCGCCAAACCGGCTGTGAAGTCACCCCCGCCTGGGAAAGCACCTCGCAGGAAGCCATTCTTGAAGCCGTCCGCCTGGGGCTTGGCGTCACGATTCTTCCAACCGCTATGATAGAGGCCGAGCGGATGCATGGTACCATTTCCCGGATCTATTTTTCGGATTTTTCCTTTCAGAATACCGTTCATCTTGCGTGGCATCAGAGCAAATTTCTCTCCCCCGTCATGCAGGACTTTATCCAGATGGCGCGGGAACTTCTATCCTCTGACCGCATGACCGGTAAGAGCGCCCCGGGAACTTCCCTTCGCGCCGCCCTGTCCACAGAAAGTGAGAATGATTTATGAGATATACACCTGATTACTACGAAACCTTTCACTGCACCGCCGGAGAATGTCCCATCACCTGTTGTCAGGAATGGAAAATCTCCGTGGACGCAGATACCAACCGGAAATGGAAAAAGCTGCCGCCGCCAGACGGTACTTCTGAACTCCGCAAAAACGTAAGCGCCTACACAACTCACAAAGACGGCGATCGCGTCATCAAACTGACCTCCGAACACCAATGTCCCTTTTTAAATAAGGGAAAGCTCTGCCGTCTGGTGCTCGCTTATGGTGACTCGGTCCTCTCCGAGACCTGCACCACCTTCCCGCGTGAAATTCACACATATGAAACCCACGAGGAAGCCACTCTGATGCCCTGCTGTCCCGCCGTCATTGACCTCTGGTTTTCCCGGGAAACGCTGACGTTCCCGGTAATACCTGCATCCGAAGCTTCTCCCCTGTTTGAAATACGGACGCAGCTTCTCCATCTGCTTCAGCATTCCACGGACTCGGCCGAAATGGCACTTCTGAGCGGCTTTTACATTCTTCTGGAACTGCGCCGCGCTGACACACTGACACACGAACGGATCCGCGATTATTTTTCCGAAGAAACCATCTCGCAACTCCGGTCTCTGATCCACGATGTAGAATTTTCCTGGAAAGACACACTCTCCGAGTGCAATGAACTGCTGCTGGATCTGGCAGTCAATTACCAGAAAGAGGCGCTCTATCTGGACTATTTAACTCCGATTCTCTCACTTGCAGAGACTCTTTCGAAACAGAATGTACCGGATGAGCTTCTGAAATCCTGGAAAGATTTCCAAAATGCATTGGCACCTTACCAGCCACTCCTTCAAAACTTTCTGGCAAATGAGTTCTTTTCCGATCTGCTGGAACCAGACAGCGGACTGGAAGATATGATTCTGCAGATGCAGTGGATCGCGCTGGAGTACGTCATCGTCCGGCACAGTCTTTTCCTGAAATGGATGTGTGACGGTTCCGGTGAACTCCCGTATGAAACCGTCCGCGATTATCTGGTCATCATTACCCGTATGACTGGGTATGACGCTGAGGATATCCGCGAATATATGGTGAATAACTTTGAAGAATTGATTTGGGAGTGGGGATATCTGGGGATGATTGTGAATCAATAAGGATGGATTGAAAATCATTTCTTCCTGTAATATACTTTTAAGTATAGGTATACCTATATTTTCGAAAGATTGACTTTATTGAGATTTGTTTCTCCTAATTCATTTTTAGAAGGGAAGTGTTCCTATGCCTCTATTAAAAAATTCTTATACATCAAAAGATTATTGGAACTTGCCTGACGGACAGCGGGCAGAGCTGATAGACGGTCAATTTTATAATATGGCACCTCCGAGCCGGGTTCATCAGGAAATCTCCTACCAAATTTCCCGACTTCTGGGAAATTATATCGAATCCAACGGTGGAAAATGCCGCGTCTATCCAGCTCCTTTCGCTGTCAATCTGGACGCGGATGACAAAGATTGGGTCGAGCCTGATATTTCTGTGATCTGCGATCCAAATAAATTGACCGACCGCGGCTGTTCCGGCGCTCCCGATCTCATTTTCGAAATCGTGTCTCCATCCAGCCGACGCATGGACTACGATATCAAAAATACGCTGTATGCACAGTCTGGCATCCGCGAATACTGGATTGTAGACCCGGTAAAAGAACGCGTTACTGTTTACCATTATGAAGATGATGCCGCGCCCGTTATTTATACATTCACCCAAGATGTGCCTGTGGGGATTTATCCGGGGCTGACGATTCGGATTGCGGATTTAATCAGATAGATATCCCCATGAAAGGACACATCTATAAAATGGAGTACGAGAGCCAGAGCTTCTTAAAAAGCTCTGGCTCCCACAAACCTATCGAATAAAATTCGTCGCTACCCGCTCTTCCTGTTCCGGAAGACCGTACTCTTTCTTGCCAAGCTCAATGGACTTCATAAGAAATGTCATATTCTTTGCAAGCATCCGCATCGTCTGCTTGCCTTCCTCATCCATCTCTGCCTCCCCTTTCTCACGGCCATGAATACTATTCCAGTATCTGCTGGATGCGATCGGCATATTGCTGATAGTAAAGAATTTGTTCATTTCGTCAAACGTCGCCGAACAGCCGCCCCTGCGCGCGCAGACCACACTGGCCCCCACCTTCATGCTCTTGTCAAAGGATGTACTGTAAAACAAACGGTCAAGACAGGCGATCAGCGTCGCATTCGCAGATGCATAGTAGACCGGGCTGGCAATCACCAGACCATCCGCCTCCTCAAAGAAAGGTGCCAGCTCATTTACGATATCATCAAACACACATTTTCCGATTTCGCTGCACCGGTTACAGGCAATACAGCCCCGGATATCCTTATTTCCGACCTGTATGGTTGTTACCTCTACCCCATTACGTTGAAATACATTCTCCATTTCTCGGATGGCAATGGATGTGTTGCCGTTTACGCGTGGACTTCCGTTTAGAATTAATACTTTGCTCATTTTATTTTCTCCCATTCTCTTACCTGATCAAATCTAAAATCAACAGTAAACCCAAAATACCTACACTGCATACCGTACATATTTTACAAAAAGATTCGAATCTTCCGAATAGCGCTATTTTTAAACCAGCGCTCCCTTCTTTTTTTGCAATCATCTTGATTCTCAGCCCTATCAGAAAAACTACTAATAAACATAGCATCATCAAAACTCTAGTAAGCAGCAACACTTTGTCATCTAACATATAAATACTATTTACTACATACCCGCCTACTGATGCGAAATAAATCAACGCAGCTAAAATGAATACATATACCACATTCTTTTGAAGCTTCATACTATCACCTTCTTTCTATAAAAGAATAATATCATGTATTAAAAAAAATACAATATATCTTTCAAAATCGTATGAAAACTGTAAATATCCTCCCATATATTCTATAATATAAAAAACATCGAGTTCGGTTTTCCGGAAGATCTTGCAAAGAATTTTCACATATGCTACAATGCCGATCTTTCTTCCTACTTTGAACAGTCAGCCACCTGTAGACAACTGTCTTCAAAAAATATAGGCACAAAAAATGCGGAAACCTTGATAATTCAAAGCTTCCGCACTAATAAACAAGAGCGCGAGACGGGACTCGAACCCGCGGCCTCGACCTTGGCAAGGTCGCGCTCCACCAACTGAGCCACTCGCGCATACTTGTAAGAATCGGGGTGACAGGATTCGAACCTGCGACCTCCTGGTCCCAAACCAGGCGCTCTAGCCAAGCTGAGCCACACCCCGTCATCCACGTTATTACTTTATTTGGTTTGAAGATTTATATACCTTCAAAACTGCACACTGAATTTCTTCTACTTCTATCTCTTCATCCGTTCCTCGGAATTAACTTCCTCTTTTCCCACCGAAATACTAAACTCAGCTTTGCTTCGTTAAGTGTTTCGGTATGCTTCGTACTAAGCTCGAAAATACCTCGCTAAGTACTCTAGCAATATCCATAACCTTTTGGTTAAGCCCTCGACCGATTAGTAACAGTCAGCTTCATGCATTACTACACTTCCACCTCTGCCCTATCTACCTCGTCGTCTTCAAGGGGTCTTACTACTTGCGTATGGGATATCTCATCTTGAGGGGGGCTTCACGCTTAGATGCCTTCAGCGTTTATCCCGTCC
>JBNMLY010000120.1:0-6798 GCA_050875065.1 Otoolea sp.
ATGTAGATTAATGAAAAGATTAATCAAAATGGAGATGTAAACTATCGTTTCGGGCAGTTTTTGAGATTATACGTGGCGTATAAATATAGAAAAAACGACACAAAATTTTGTATCTGTAAGTGAGCAATCGCGGCAAATGCGATTGATAGAGGGGTGTGGGAAAATGCTGAAAAAAGGGCAGATGAAAATCAAATTGGGAAATATATGGAACAATAAGAAAAAACGGATTGCGATCGCGATCGTGCTCCTCGTAATCGCAGGAATTGTTGGAATTATCTGGAAAACCCGGACTGCTTCTTCCAAAGGAAAACAGCAGGAAATCCGCACCGCGACGGTGAGCCGCATGGATATCACGTCGTCACTCTCGGGTTCAGGAACCATTTCACCGAAAGATACATACACAATCACGTCGATGGCGGAGGGCGAGGTCATTGAGGCAGATTTTGAGGAAGGAGACACTGTCGAGAAGGGACAGGTGCTCTACCGGATCGATGCTTCCTCGATGGATTCAAAATTAAGTTCGGCGAATCATTCCGTATCGCGGGCGGAGGACAGCTACAGTACAGCGGTCAGCGATTACAGCGAGGCACAGTCGAAATACAGCGGCAATACATACAAATCGACGAAAGCGGGCTATATCACAAAACTCTATATTGCACGTGGAGATAAGGTAAATTCCGGCACGCAGATTGCAGATATTTATAATGATAAAACGATGCAGATCAAGATCCCGTTTTTAAATATAGAAGCAGCGCAGATCATGGCAGGGATGTCTGCGGTTCTGACGCTCAGTGATACGATGGAACAGCTGGAAGGCACGGTTAAGAGCGTGAGCAGCCTGGATGAGACGCTGACAGGCGGACGGCTTATCCGTTATGTGACGATTGAGGTGGAAAATCCGGGCGGTCTGACTTCCTCGATGGCGGCAACCGCCCAGATTGGAAGTTTTTATTCCAGCGGGGATGGCACGTTTGAGGCGACGGTGGACACCGTTCTGGGAGCGGATCTTTCCTCGGCGGTGGAGGTCGAGCAGCTTCTTGTGAGTGAGGGAAGCTATGTGAGCGAGGGCACGCCGATTTTTCAGATGACGGCAAACACGGCGCAGAAGCTGTTAAAAACGTATAAGGATTCCGTGGATCAGGCACAGTCCGGTCTGGAATCGGCGCAGTCCAGTCTGGATTCCACACAGGACACCTATGACAATTACACGATCACCGCGCCGATCTCTGGTACGGTTATCACAAAGAGTGTCAAGGCGGGCGATAAGGTGCAGAACGGAAACAGTACCACGTCGCTGGCAGTGATCTACGATATGTCGTCGGTATCGTTTCAGATGGATATTGATGAACTGGATATATCGAATGTGAAGACGGGCCAGAGTGTGGAGGTCACGGCGGACGCATTTGAAGGAAAAACGTTTTCCGGCACGGTGACGAACGTCAGTCTGGAGGGAACCAGTTCCAACGGCGTTACCTATTATCCGGTTACAGTCACCCTCAATGAGGCGGACGGACTGCTTCCGGGCATGAATGTGGATGGCACGATCATTCTTGATTCGGCCAGCCAGGTGCTGGCAGTCCCGGCGGATGCGCTGCAGCGCGGCAATCAGGTCTATGTGAAGGACGATTCTGTCAAAGAGGCGCAGGGGCGCGTACCGGCAGGCTTCCGGGCAGTGGAGGTTGAGACGGGACTGGTCAATACCGATTATGTGGAAATCACAGCGGGTGATTTAAACGAGGGCGATGAGGTCTATATTTCTTCCAGCAGCGTCGGCAGCAGTGATGCGATGAACGGCATGGACGGCGGTATGGGCGGTATGCCGGGCGGCGATTTTGGCGGCGGAGCGCCAGGCGGTAATCCGGGTGGTTCCGGTGGCTCTGGAAATGGCGGAAACAGAGGCGGTTCCGGCGGTAACGGTGGAAATGGCGGAAAGCGGGGCGGCAATGGCGGATTTGGAGGCTGATGAGTTTGAAAACAGGGGAAGTGCTGATTGAATTAAAGGATATCTATAAAATTTATCAGATGGGTTCGGAGGAGATCCGGGCGAATGACGGGATCAGTCTTTCCATCTGCCGCGGGGAGTTCGTGGCGATTGTAGGAAAGTCCGGCAGCGGCAAATCGACGCTCATGAATATCATCGGGGCGCTCGATGTGCCGACGAGCGGCGAATACCGGCTGGGAGGCGAGGATGTCAGTCATATGAGCGATAATCAGCTTGCCGGAATCCGCAACCGGATGATCGGCTTTATTTTCCAGCAGTACAACCTGCTTCCGCGGGACAATCTGCTGGAAAATGTGGAACTTCCACTTCTGTACGCGGGACTGCCGAAAGCAGAACGCCAGGAGCGCGCGATGAGGTCGCTGGAGCGGGTCGGATTGGCGGATAAATGGAAAAATAAGCCGTCCCAGCTCTCCGGCGGACAGCAGCAGCGTGTCTCGATCGCGCGGGCGCTGGCAGGCGATCCGTCGCTGATCCTCGCTGACGAACCGACTGGGGCGCTGGATTCCCGGACCAGCCGGGAGGTGCTTCAGTTTTTAAAGGACCTGAATGAGGAAGGAAATACGATCGTCATGATCACGCACGATAATTCGATTGCGATGGAAGCAAAGCGCGTCGTGCGGATTCAGGATGGCAGGATCACGTTTGACGGGGAAGTGAGCGAGTATGGGAAAATCATTTAGTCTGGCACTTAAGAGCATCTGGAGCAATAAAATGCGCTCTTTTTTGACGATGCTCGGCATCATTATCGGCGTGGCGGCCGTCATTATTCTGGTCGGTCTGGTAAATGGACAGATGTCGTACATGAAGGAAAGCTTTTCCAGCATGGGCACGAACCAGCTTACGGTAAATCTGGTCAATTTGAGTTCCCGCTCGGTATCGGTGGACGAAGTGTATGATTTTTACGGGGAAAATGAGGCATATTTTAATGGAATGTCCCCGATGGTCAGCGTGAGCGGGACAGTAAAAGCCGGAAATGAGTCACTGACGAGCACGGCGATCACCGGCGTCAGTGAGGAGTATCTGGAACTGAAATCACAGGCATTGTCTGCGGGACGTTTTATCCAGTATTCTGATCTCGAATCACGCCAGAAGGTGTGTGTGATCGGTTACTATCTGGCGACGGAGCTGTACGGCAGTCCGACGGAAGCGCTGGGGGAGTCGTTGCGGATCAACGGAAGCAATTACCAGATTGTCGGCTGCGTCGAGAGGCAGACGAGCGAGAGCGACGATGTGGAAGAGGGCGGAAGTGATGATTTTGTGTACATTCCCTATACGGCGGCGGTCAAACTGGCGCGCAACGGGACGGTCAACAACTATCTGTTTTCCATGCGCGACGAAAATCAGACGGATGAAGTGAAGCGGCTGCTGGAGGCATTTTTGTATCCGATCTTTAAAAATGAAGATCTCTACACGATCACGGCAATGAGCGAGCTTCTGGATTCGCTCAATTCCATGATTGCGATGATGTCGATGCTGCTTGGCGGCATCGCGGGCATCTCCCTTCTGGTCGCGGGGGTCGGCGTCATGAACATCATGCTGGTGTCTGTCACTGAGCGGACCCGTGAGATCGGCATCCGCAAGTCTCTGGGAGCCAGAAAAAGCACGATTTTGCAGCAGTTTGTCATTGAGGCAGCCGTCACCAGTTCTCTGGGCGGACTGATTGGCATTGCCCTAGGCTGCGGGCTGACCGGGCTCATCGGCAATCTGATGGGAATGACCGCGGTTCCGACACTCAGCTCCATTCTGGTGTCGTTTGGTGTATCGGTAGGAATCGGACTTTTGTTCGGGTATATGCCGGCCCGGCGGGCGGCGGCGTTGAATCCGATTGATGCTTTGAGAAGTGAATAAGAGTTTAACACGTGTTGAATTTTACATAGATTTTACATTTACCACTGGCTATTTTTACATTTATTTGATATAGTGTAGACATACTATGTGTAGTTTTATCAAAAGATGATGGGAGAATATGTATGTCTATTAGTACTTTGGGAACGCTCTTTCAGTTCATAGGCGGACTGGGAATGTTCCTGTATGGAATGGAGTCGATGGCGGATGGTCTGCAGAAGTTTGCAGGCAACCGTTTACAGCGGGTGCTGGAGATCCTGACCTCCAACCGTCTGCTGGGCGTACTCGTGGGCGCGGGTGTCACCGCGATCATTCAGAGTAGTTCTGCGACGACGGTCATGGTCGTTGGTTTTGTAAATGCGGGCATTATCAACCTGCTGCAGGCGACCGGTATCATCATGGGCGCTAACATCGGTACGACCGTGACGAGCTGGATCGTGTCGATGAGCGAGTGGGGCGAGGTGTTAAAACCGGAGTTCTTTGCACCGGTTCTCTTTGGTATCGGCGCATTCATCACGATGTTTGCGAAGAGCCACAAGAAAAAAGAGGGCGCTGAGGTCCTGATCGGTTTCGCACTCCTGTTTATCGGTCTTTCCTTCATGTCTGGTTCGATCGAGCCGTACCGGGATGCACCGATCTTTTCCGAATCCTTCCGGGTACTGGGACAGAACCCATTTTTAGGTATTTTAGTTGGTATGGCCGTTACTGCGATCATCCAGAGTAGTTCCGCGTCCGTCGGTATTTTACAGATGCTCGCGATCAACGGCATGGTAAACTGGCAGTCCGCTGTTTTCATCACACTGGGACAGAACATCGGTACGTGTGCGACCGCCCTGTTATCCTGTATCGGTACAACCCGTACGGCGAAGCGTGCGGCAGTCATCCATCTGATGTTCAATGTAACCGGTGCCGTTGTATTCGGTGTCGCTTTATACATGGTGTTCATGATGAACCCGGAACTTGCGATGATGCGCGCGGACAGTGTGGGAATCTCGATTTTCCATACGGTATTTAACGTTGTCAATACCTGTATTATGTTCCCGTTTGCGGGCTTCTTAGTAAAAGCTTCTGACGTGATCGTTCCGAAGCCGAAGGAGACCGAGAAGGAGTGGTCGGCCAACAGCGTGGAGACGGAGATGATCCGCCATCTGGACGATCGTATCCTCGAAACCCCGTCCTTCGCGATTGAGACGGCCTGCAATGAGGTTGTCAACATGGGTAAAGTGGCGATTGCCAATTTAAAGATAGCGACCGCAGCTTTAGTAGATGCAGATGATAATTTCTGTGAGCAGGTATTTGAAAATGAAGAGACGATCGACCGCATGGAGAAAATGTTGACCGAATATCTCTTAAAGATCAATAACCTTTCCTTAAATGATGAGCAGCATCTTCTTGTTAAAAATATGTACTACACGATCGGCGATCTGGAACGTGTCGGCGATCATTGTGAGAATCTGGCAGAGCTTGCGAAAAAGCGGATTGAAGATGTCAATGTTGATTTTTCTGACCTGGCGATCGAGGAACTGCGGACGATCGCGGATGCAACGCTTAAGTCTGTTGAGGCATCGGTAGAGGCGCGTCAGGCGCATGATATGCAGAAGGTTCGTCAGACTGCCCGCTGGGAGGAAGAGGTCGACAACATGGAAGAGGAGATGCGCGAGAGCCATATGAACCGTCTTTCCAATGGAGACTGCAAGATTGAGGGCGGTGTTATCTTCTTAGACGCACTGGCAAACTATGAGAGAATCGCGGATCATGCCAAGAATGTAGCTGGCTATGTAAAGGAAGAGATGCAGTAATGAAATATCGGATCTACGTGATTGAAGACGATGAAAATATCCGAAATCTGATCTGTGTGGCGCTGGAGAACTTCGGTTACAGCGCCAGCGGATTTGAGACGGCGGAGGAAGCGTTGGATCGGCTGACGGAGCTGGTCCGGAGAGGAAAAGAAGCGCAGCGGGAATACCCGGCGATGTTTGTATTTGACTGGATGCTTCCGGGCATGGATGGCGTAGCGGCAATCCGAAAGCTCCGGGAAATGCCGGATTTTGCAGCTGCTCCGGTTTTGATGCTCACGGCCAAAGATCGCGAGATGGATATTGTACAGGGACTTGACAATGGCGCTGACGACTATATGACGAAACCGTTCGGTATCCTGGAGCTTTCTGCCCGTGTCCGCAACCTTTTAAAGAGGGTGGAACCAGCGAAAGAGGAGACAACCAGCCTTACCATCGGCGAGGTCAGCATCAACAAAGAGACGCGCGAGGTAATTGCCTGCGGCGAACGGACGGAGCTGACACTCAAGGAATTTGAACTTTTAACGTATCTCATGGAACATATCAACCGGGTAGTGACGCGCGATGAACTTCTCGACCATATCTGGGGCTATGATTATGACGGGGAGACGCGGACGCTGGATATGCACATCAAGACGCTTCGTCAGAAGTTACATAGTGCTGGAGCGCAGATTAAGACGGTGCGCGGCGTTGGCTATCGGTTTTTAAAAGAAAAAGAAGCGGGAAAGTGATGAAACGATGCGGAGAGCGATTTTAACAAAGTTTATTCATCTGTTGTTTCTGGCGCTGGTTCTGAATACATTTATCGCGCTGGTGGTTACCAGCAGCGTACTGCTCAAGCGGTCAAGGGAGGACATGCATTTTGCATTGGAATCTGTTGACCGCATGTTAGATTATACGGAAAATGTAGAAGAACAGCTCATGGATCTGAGAGATCTGACCAGTGAAAACAGGAGCCGTTATACGTTGATCCGGATGGACGGCACGGTGGTGGCGGATACGGAGGTATCCCTGGTCGATCAGATGGAAAATCATCTGGGGCGAAAGGAAGTGAAGGATGCGCTGGCGACGGGCTATGGCTATTCGGTGCGCCGTTCCGGAACGCTGGGAATGCAGATGGCGTATGCGGCGATCCGCTCGTCGGACGGCAAATAC
>JBNMLY010000121.1:0-6765 GCA_050875065.1 Otoolea sp.
GACGGTCATGTCAGCTTCCGCCGGGAACTTTTCGTAGCAGCCGGCGGTCCGGACGGCGGCGATGGCGGTCGCGGCGGCGATGTCATTTTTGAAGTGGACGACGGACTGAATACCCTGACCGATTTCCGTCACGTCCGCAAATACGTGGCTGGCGACGGAGAGCAGGGCGGAAAACGCCGCTGCCATGGAGCAGACGGTGAGGATCTGATTATCAAGGTTCCGGAAGGAACCGTTATCAAAGATTTTGAATCCGGCAAGGTGATCGCGGATATGTCCGGCGAGAACCGCCGCGAGGTAATCTTAAAAGGCGGCAAAGGCGGCCTTGGAAATATGCATTTTGCAACTTCGACCATGCAGGTTCCGAAGTATGCGCAGCCGGGACAGCCGGCACAGGAACTCTGGGTACAGTTGGAATTGAAGGTAATCGCAGATGTTGGTCTAGTTGGTTTCCCGAATGTTGGTAAATCAACACTGCTTTCCCGTGTTTCCAATGCGCGTCCGAAGATTGCCAATTACCATTTCACAACGCTGAATCCGCATCTTGGAGTGGTCGATCTGCAGGATGGACAGGGCTTTGTCATGGCGGATATTCCGGGACTCATCGAGGGTGCCTCCCAGGGAATCGGTCTGGGACATGATTTCCTGCGTCACATCGAGAGAACCAAGGTTCTCGTCCATGTCGTGGATGCAGCATCCGTAGAGGGACGTGATCCGGTTGAGGATATCCGCACCATTAATGCGGAGTTAAAAGCCTATAATCCATCCCTTTTAGATCGTCCGCAGGTGATCGCTGCCAATAAGGTAGATTCGATTTACAACACGGGCGAAGAGGACTGGGAAGACCCGGTAGAGCGCTTAAAACGTGAATTCGAGCCGGAGGGCATTCAGGTATTTGCAATCTCAGCAGTTACCGGACAGGGTGTGAAAGAGCTTCTTTACCATGTGAATGATCTGCTGAAAACGGTGGATCGCAAACCGGTTATTTTTGAAAAAGAATTTGAGTACCAGTATCAGGGTGAAAATCTTCCGTATACTGTGGAACGCAATGAAGATGGCGTTTTCGTGGTAGAAGGACCGAAGATCGAGAAGATGCTTGGCTACACAAATCTTGATTCTGAGAAGGGCTTCCAGTTCTTCCAGAGATTCTTAAAAGACAGCGGTATTCTGGCGGAACTGGAAGAGGCTGGCATTGAAGAAGGCGATACCGTTCGTATGTATGGTCTTGAATTTGATTACTATAAATAAAGTTGACACTTACAATATTTCAAACTCAGACATCCGCATGGGATCTGAGTTTGAATTTTAACAGGAGATAGATTGATTATGACAAGTAAACAGAGAGCTTATTTAAAGGGTCTCGCGATGACTATGGATCCGATCTTCCAGATTGGCAAATCCAGCCTGACACCGGAGCTGACTGCTGCTGTAGCAGAGGCACTGGAGGCACGCGAGTTAATTAAACTGAATATTCTGAAGAACTGCGTTGATGATGGAAACGAGCTGGCAGCCGTTCTGGCTGAGCGTACCCACGCACAGGTAGTACAGGTGATCGGCAAGAAAATTGTTCTTTATAAAGAAGCGAAGGACGAGAAGAAGCGTAAGATCGTTCTGCCGAAATAAATCATTTACAGGATGCGAATCAATATCAGACAGAAAGGATACGGATGACGATGAAAAAGATCGGTATTATGGGCGGAACATTTGACCCGATCCATAAAGGGCATATCATGCTGGGAAAACAGGCGTATGAAGAATATGGTCTTGACCGTATCTGGTACATGCCTTCTAGGGTCCCCCCGCATAAAAAGGATCATACAATCACAGCAGCAGAAGACCGCTGGGCAATGACGGCTGCCGCGATTGCACCGTACCCGTATTTTGAACTTTCTGATTTTGAACTTCGCAGGACAGGTGGAAATACCTATACAGCGGATACGCTGCGCCTGTTAAAGAAAGAGTATCCGGATGTGGAGTTTTTCTTCATTGCGGGTGCAGATTCAATCATGGACATTGAAAAATGGTATCATCCAGAATATGTTCTTTCCGCTGTTACTTTTTTAGCAGCAGCGAGAGAGCATGAGGAAGCAAATCGTTCACTGGATGAACAGATTTCCTATCTAAACCAGAAATACCGGGCGAACATCCTGCGGCTTCACTGCCATGAGATGGATGTTGCTTCAGCGGACATCCGTGCTGCCTTTCAGGCAGGCCATCCGGATACCATCCGTTCCCTGGTCCCGGAGGAGGTCTGTCAATATATTGAACAGCACGGCTTGTATCAGGAGGTAAATGCGTGATGGACGAAAGAATTACAGAGATACGGAAGCATTTAAAAAAGAAATTAAACCCGATGCGGTATGAACATACGCTGGGGGTTTCATATACATGTATCGCTCTGGCGATGCGGTACAGTGTAAATCTGGATCAGGCAGAGATGGCGGGACTTCTCCACGACTGTGCAAAGCGCTATGATGATGTGACTATCATCCGCAAATGCCAGGAGCGCGGCGTCGAACTGACTGAAAGTGAACTCCGGGCACCGGCAGTGATTCACGCTAAATTAGGCGCTTGGATGGCCGAGCACAAGTATGGAATTACTGATCCGGAGATTTTGTCTGCGATCGCCTGCCACACGACGGGCAAACCGGCCATGTCCCTGTTAGACAAGATTCTGTATGTAGCTGACTACATCGAACCTCGCCGCGACAAGGCACCGAATCTGCCAGCACTTCGCCGTCTGGCCTTTGAGGATCTGGACGAGGCGCTGTATCAGATTTTAGACAGCACCCGCAATTATTTAAAGAAAACAGGAACGGCGGAAGATGATACAACCGAACGCACCTGGGAATACTATAATCAACGTCATATTCAAAAATAGATAAAAAGGAGGACAATCCCCCATGGAAGCAAAAAAGCTTACAAAACTTGCCGTTAAGGCACTGGAAGATAAAAAGGGCGAAGATATTCGCGTCATTGATATTCATGAGGTATCTGTACTGGCCGATTACTTTGTCATCGCAGACGGAAGCAATGCCAGCCAGGTGAAGGCAATGGCAGATAATGTAGAGGAAGAACTCGGCAGAGCCGGTCATGAGTGCCGTCAGATCGAGGGCTACCAGACTGCTGGATGGATCCTGATGGATTACGGCGATCTGATCGTACACATTTTTTCCCGCGATGACAGACTGTTCTATGATCTGGAGCGTATCTGGAGAGATGGAAAAGTCGTTGAGAATGTGGATGAGCTGTAATTGATGTTGTAGATTTCCTTTTATTTCCGAAACATTCCTTTTATACCCGAAACAAGGAATGAGGAAAGCAGGAAATTTTCCTTTTATATCCGAAACAAGCAGATATAAGAGCGAAAGCTGGTTTTCCTTTTATTTCTGAAACATCTGATTATCTGAAAATACCCTCTTGCAATTTAAAAAACTTGATGATATAGTGGCGGCAACGGTTTTGCAAGTGCAAAAATTTACAGAATACTGGTCTGGAACCATTGTGAAGCGCTTTATGATTTCAGGCAGGAACGTCTGGGTGAAAATTTTACTCAAAACGTTATCCGCAGAAACCGCCAATTGGAAATTCGAATTCGATGATGATATAGTTGCAACGAAAAAATCGAAAGGAGATCAGACTATGGGTAGGCTTTATAAAATCAACCCGCCGTGTCCGAAGTGTCATGAGGAACATAACTGGTGGCACATTCAGCTGACCGATGAGGAACAGGAAAAGATGGATGAGTATGTGGCAGCCAGCGAGGGGAAATCGTCCATGGAGTTACTACTGGGTGAGCCAGGAATTGTTGTTACGCGAAAACTTAAGTGCTGCTGTTGTGGCCATGTATTTGAAGTGGAAGCCGGGCTGCGGAAATTTGACGAAGTCGGATACCGGGATCAGGATTTTATTGCAGCGGTCGGTGAAATACCTGTGTGATAAGAATAAGGAGTTGGTGAGATGCATTTGGATCAGTCGGCATTGGGAATCCTGCGCAAAGCGGAAGATAAACAGGGACGGAAATACATGGATTGGCGGATACCGTATATGGATCAGCCGGGACTGATCATGGTCTATAAATCCGACAGCCGGTATGAGAAGTACCTGGTTTACTTCTTTACGAGTCTGGCAAGCGATTGTCCGGGCAAATACCTGCATACAACCTACGGAAGTATCCAGGTGGAAGATGGTTCATTGACAATCCGAACAAAAAACAGCGTCTATGAATTTGAACTGGATGCGTCATGTGTTTCAAAGGCGGATATGGTTTTGCTGTTACATACGGTAAACGAGTATTTTCGTGATGATGTCATGTGAGGCGGACGATGTGAGGCAGGCTGCGGGAGTAATTCCGTGGCCGTTTTCATAGCGTTGGGATCTGAAATTAACAAAGAGAAAAAGGAATGATAAACGTATGAGTAGTTTTGAAGTAGAAATTTTTGAAGATACTAAAAGGCTGTGCGAGACTAACGGAAAAATTAAGGATGCTCTTGCGCGGTCTGTGAAAAACCAGAAGCTCATTCTGGAAGGAGTGGATCTGCCTGCCGTAGATAAGGCGCGTTTCGCAGATGAGGCGAAGATTATCGTATCCGCGAAGCGGACTTTCGAGGCGGTTGCAGGTTATGCAGGCCAGAAGGTGGCAGTACATAACTTTGCTTCCGCGACCAATCCGGGCGGCGGCGTGACAAGGGGATCCAGCGCGCAGGAAGAGTGCCTGTGCAGATGCTCCGGTCTGTATTTCTGTCTGAGCGTGCCGGAAATGATGAAGGGATTCTATTATCCGCATCGGAATGCGAAAAATCCGATCAACAATGCGGATATCATCTATACGCCGGATGTGAGCGTATTTAAGACGGATGCGAGCAGGCCGAAGCTGATGGATGAAAAAGACTGGTATGATGTGGATGTGATCACCTGCGCAGCGCCGAATCTGCGGGAGCGGCCGAGCAATCGGTTCAACCAGGGTAATGGTGACCGGGCGGTAAAAGTCAGTGACCGGGAACTCCTGGAAATCCATAAGAAGAGACTGACCAGAATTCTGGATGTTGCCGTGCTGAACGGTGATGAAGTGGTGATTCTGGGTGCCTTCGGATGCGGTGCATTTCAGAATAAGCCGGAAGTGGTGGCAAGAGCTGCCAAAGAAGTAATTGCGGATTATCTGCACGCCTTTAAAACCATTGAATTTGCGGTCTATTGTCCCCCACGTGATGACACGAATTTCAAGGTGTTTAAGCGGGTGATGGGTTAAATACGAATGCGAGGAGGTAACGGGATGAAGAAAATCAAAAAAGGCGGAAAAGAGAATGAGGCGGCTTCCTTCTATACTGCGGATGAGTTCTTTTTACGAAAGGGCAGTGAGATCCCGGGGCTGATAACGGAAGTCAGAAAAGAAGCATACGTTTCGGGATTTAACCGTGGCCAGGAACAGGCGTATTATGGATTCTGGAATAAAAACTGCCAGAAATTATTCAAAGAAGATGAAGAGACGCGGAAGGTTGAGGAACACGAACACTGTTGGACGGCACATGATGAATGGCAGGAGCATATCGCCAGGACGGCTTTTAATCTTGCGGCATCTGCCTACAAGGAGTATATGGGCGGAAAGAGCAGCGTGGACGATGCGATGGATGCCATTGTTGCCGTGCTGCGTACGGAGTTTGTGAATACAAGGGTAAAACAGATTGCGGAAAATACCGAAAAGATAATCCCGGTACCGCCGGAAGAAACATGGCTGAGCGATGATGAGGATGAAGACGAAGGTGTAAGCATGCTTACCATGACCCGTGAGATTCTGAAAGAGGGCAGAAAAGAGGGCTATGATATCGGCTACATGAAAGGATATATAGCGGTGCAGTCAAAAGAATAGATTTAAAAGCGGGTAGAGGAGGTAAAATCATGATAGATAAAACCGATCCGGAGATTCAAAAGTATGTGCAAGAAGAATTACAGAAACAAAAAGAACAAATCGCAGAGCGTATGATATGGAGAAATATAGATGTTCCATATTTTGGCTCGGCATATTATGAAAACGTTGAATATTATATTGGGCTCTCGCGGGAAATAATTGATAAAATTGCAGACAAATGCAGATGGAAACGGAACTATCAGGATGGATACAAGGAAGGGGCTTTACTTGTTAACGTAAGATATGTCTGGTATATGTTAAAAAAGCAGGAACAAGATACCTCGTTGGAACATATGGAAAATGGACTCGTTGATCCGTCCGGCTTAAAAGCCTGGAGAAAAAATCCAGATAAGTACGCCGTACTGGAACTTGTGTCACAAGGCGTGGAAACAAAAGATATTGTGAAAACATTAAAGCTCACAGAAGATGAGCTGCAGGCACTCTATCCGACAGATGAAGAACTGGATGCATACCATCCTATTTTTAAAGAAGAAGGACCATCTGAGAAAGAAATGGAAGAAGCATATCAGAAAATGCTTATGAGAGAATGGAAATCATAAGAAATCAGGCATTTGAGGAGGGCGGAATTACACAGTTAATTAAGCAGGTCTGTGCAAAAATGCAGAAAATCTCCTCCGCAGAGGAAATTGCGAATGATCTTGTCGAGCAGGATGCTCCTTTGCTCTGGAAAATCATGGATGTAGCCCCGGACTTTGCTCCGGATTATAATGTCAATGAAATTTATGATGCGTTAAAAGTAGAGGGTAGGTGAGACTATGGGACATCAGGACAATGTCGGAAAATTTGTATCGCTTATTTTGCGGCACCACCCGGAAGCCATTGGCATTAAACTGGATGAACAC
>JBNMLY010000122.1:0-6761 GCA_050875065.1 Otoolea sp.
CTGCGATTGTCGCTGTTCTTATCTCCATAATGATTGTCCTTTCCCCCCTCTTCCTACTCCTCCAGCGCACAGCCCTCCGGCGCATACGTCTCAAACAGCCAGTCCCCCAGCGCATTCAGGTTGTTGTCGGAATGTTCTACCTCCCGCGCATAGCGCCAGGAGATCTCTTCCACGTCCTGCATGGAAAGCTTTTTGCCGTTTTCCAGCCAGCGCACGATCAGAAATTCCTGAATCCAGCGGACGGAAAAGAGGGCCAGCTCCATCTTAGAACAAACCATATCATCGTAGACTGCCCCGCAGAAATACGTATAGACAAAAAACATCAGAAGCTGTTCGCCCAGATTTTCCCATTCTTTTTTATGACCGCTGAGCGCTCCGTACATCCGGTGAAATTCTTCACAGATATGATGATATTTCTCTTCACTATCCCGGTAAAGCCATGTCTTCGCCCCGTCAAGCACCCGATCCCATTCCGGACGCAGGCGCTCCAGTCCGCGAAGGACCTGCAGCTCTTCTTTCTGCCGTTCCCATTGATGGAACGATGCCGCATCCACGCCCCGATCGAACAGGCTTTCCGATACAAATTTCTGTAAGGTACCTTCCTTCTGATGATGCTCGCAGTCCCGGAGAAGGCCGTCAATCTCATATTCCCGCCCCTCTTCCATGCAGATCTGATAGCGCTCCGCCAGTTGTTCCGACACCGCCATACGAAGTGTCAACGGCAGCGACCGATCCTGCAAGATGCCAAAAAGGACATCCCGGGTATCCTCCAACTGGGAAAACATCATATAATCAAACTCTTCGAAATCGTCTTCCTCGTCGGTCTCCTCCTCCAGAAAATGAACCGGTTCCTTGCAGGATAAAATGATCTTCGCCGCCTCCGGACAGGAAAGCGACAGGGATAACTCCCGGAGCCCCTCATATTCCTCCGTATGTCTCGGATACAGGCGGCAGGTATCACAGAGTGCATCCGGCCCCAGCGCCTTGTAGAGATCACACAGATCCTCTTCATTTAAGAAAGCGCAGCGGCGGTTGTTCTGGTAAAAGCACTCCTCCTCCCAGTCAATCGAATTTCGCAGGCGTCTTCCAAACTCCCCCGGCTCTTTTCCATACCGTTCCAGAGATGCTTCATCGATCACGATCTGCCAGCCCGCACAGCAGGTATCCGGACAGGCGCCTGCCGTACAGGCAAATGTATCGTAAAAATGTGGTTTTATATATCGCAGTGTTTTCGTTTCCTTTCAAATCATCAAAGCAGCGCTCTTAAAGCGCATACTCCCGCAAAATCAATTCCGTGATTCCCGGATTCTCCCCGCCGACAATCCGCAGCACCTTCGGATTCTGCCCGTTTCCTAATTCCCGGTAAATTGCCCTCTGGATCGCATTTCCACGGTTGTATCCGTGGACAACCCGGATCCGATAGGTGCTGTTGTTTGCCCGTTTTATCAGTGCATTCAGTTTCTCGATCGCCTGATCCGCCGTCATCCCGTGCAGATCGGTGTCTATGTATGGTTCCTGTCTCATATTTTTCTAAATCTTCCTCTTTCTGGATTCTTTCAATTCTTTTCATTTTATGTGTTTTTCCAACTATTTTACCACTCCCGGTACAATCGGGTCAATCCCGTTCCGAGCATGCAAAAGGTTGTTTCAGTGATACTAAAACAGCCTTCCGCATACAAGAAGGTTTTTGAGATACACAAAAAACGGTTTCGGTCTGCAAAAGACTGTTTCAAACACACAAAAGGCAGCACATCCATGTAGGACATCCTGCCTGTAAGAAAACCGATTCTACTTTAGCATACTATAAACACACTCCAAGAGCGTAAGCGCCAGCACCCCATTCACGATCCGATAATGGTTCCGATAACATTTCTGCAAAAGCATCCCCATCCCGATCCAGGCGCTGGTCGCGATCGTTCCGATCGTGGCGATGACCAGCTCAAAAAACAAGAGGGAGGCAAACGAAGTCGTAAATTTGATAATATATCCGGTCAGCGCCGTGATCCCGAACATATAAATCTTAACGTTCACAAACTGGAGCATAAACCCTTTCCAGAAAGAGGCCGATTTCTCCGCTTCCCCCACCTCCGGTTTACTGACCGCGATATGAACCGCCAGCCACAGAATATAGGCTGCTCCCAGATATTTCATAAAGTGCATCGCGTCCGGCAAAAAGACATTGACGCTGTATACAAAAAAGGCGCACAGAATCTGAACGACATAATAACCTGAAAAGATTCCTAAAAACAAAGGTTTTCCTTTTCTGATTCCATAGTTCGTCACCGTATTTAACGCCAGTATATTTCCCGGTCCCGGCGTGAACGCATTGATGATGCAATAGATCAGGAAATTACCTAAAATATAAAAAGACATTTGATTGACCTCCTCTTCCACCCGCTATCTTATCAGATGGAGAAGAAGCATACATAACACTTATTTTATATGATTATATATAGTTTTAAACTATGGATTTTCCGGCGCATATCTCCGAATCTCTTCCAGATAGATCTTCCCAAGCTCACTCAGCTCCTGTTTCTCATTCACGATATATCCAATCCGAATCGAACCGTTTTCGGCCAGCGGAATCGACACGATGTTATCGCCGTTTAAGTATTTCGGGAAAATACCGCTGGATATTGTATAGGCGTCCAGTCCCAGCATAAAATTCACAATCGCGCCCCGATCATTGAGCCGTATTTCCTTCTCCGACGGCAGCGAGCTGAAGAGTTCTTCCGCATAATAGACCGACTCATACGCATCCTGGACAAAATTCAGGCGCGGATACGGCTCCAGCTCCTTCAAAGACACCTTCTCCTGCTTTGCCAGCGGATGATCCTTCTGTAAAAACACATGAGGGCGCGCCGCGAATAATTCCGTATACACAAGCTGAAATTCTTCGAGAATTTTCCGGATCACCATCTCATTTTCCTCGGACAGATAAATAATGCCTATCTCGCACACCCGGTTTTTGACATTCTCCAGGATCTGGTGCGTCCCCGTTTCACTATAATAAAATTCATACCGCTCCTGCCCGAACCGTTTCACCAGTTCCACGAACGCATTTTCCGTAAAGGTATAGTGGTGGGCAGACACACCAAATTTTATCTTCGGCGGAAGTTCTGTGATATACCGATCCTCCAGCAGTTCCATCTGCTGAATGACCTGTCTGGCATATCCCAAAAATTCCATTCCTTCTTTGGTCAGGGTAGCGCCCGTCCGGCTCCGGGAAAAAATGGAGATCCCCGCCTCTTTTTCCACCTCTTTGACGGCATTCGAAAGACTGGGCTGCGACAGAAACAGCTTTTTCGCCGCCTCCGTAATCGATCCCTCTTCCGCCACCACCAGGATATATTTTAATTGCTGCAGCGTCATATGTATTTCCTCATTTCTCTACACGAGTTCAAACCTCGTCCATTTCTGTGAGCGGTACCGAAGGACAAAGATAATTCCACGGAACACCAGATCCATGCTCATGCCCAGGGCGATTCCAATGACGCCCCAGCCAAACACGAGTCCAAACAGGGCCGAAAACAGAAGTCTGGCACCGATCGTCAAGGTAATGGAAAGAATCATGGTAAACTTTACATCACCGGCCGCCCGGAGCCCGTTTCCAAGAGGGCCTGCAAACGGATAGGCCAGCCCGTTAAATATATTATTGATCAGCACCAGCCAGATTACCAGTGATTTTGTCTGCTGCGAGATCGCCGAGTAATGGATGATACACGGGGTCAGTGCAAAAATCAGCGCATTCCATCCGATCGATAAAACAAACGTGATGCGGGTCAGCTTTTTGAAATAGTAGTTGGCTGCTTTTATGTCCCTCGCTCCCATACACTGGCCGATCACCGTCGTGTAGGCCGGCGCCATCGCAAGCCCCATGATCGAAGCCAGCGACCAGATACTCTGTGCCATTCCGTTCGCCGCGATCTGATACGTTCCAAACAGGGCAACCATGCTGGAAAGCGCCACCTTGACTAGCTGATGGACTCCGTTTTCGACTCCGTTTGGCAGGGCAATTCCCATAATCTGTCTCTGTAATTGTCCATTCCATGTTGCAATCGCAGACCTCTGGTATCTGACCGGTAATTTCGGCCGGAAACAATAATAGGTAACCGCACCGGCCGACAAAATCCTCGTAATCAACGACGGATACGCCACACCGGCGGCGCCCAGATGCAGCACAAACACGCCCACGCAGTTTCCCACGATATTGATGATATTCGTGACCGCTGAGATATACATGGTGACATTTGTTTTCTGGACACTCCGGCAGAGGGCCGCCCCCGCATCATAGACAGCCAGAAACGGGAGGGAAAAGGTCGTGATCACCAGGTAGATTTCACTGGCGTCCATCACATCCTCCTCAATCTTTCCAAACAAGAACCGGAGAAGCGGATGCCGGAACACCAGAATCAAGGCAGAAAGGGCCACTGAAATCAGCACAGAAATCAGCAGCAGTTGGCTGGATGCCCTGGAAGCGTCATCGTCCTTCTTTTTTCCGATATACTGGCTGATAATCACGGCTCCGCCGGAAGAAAGTGCTGTAAACAGGAAGATCAGAACCGTATTAAAAGAAGTCACCAGAGAGACGCCTGATACGTCCGCCTCACTGGAAAAGCTGACCACAAACGTGTCCGCAATCCCGACAAACATCAGCAGAAACTGTTCCACAAACAATGGCACAATCAATTTTCGTAAATCTCGATTCGTAAACATATCACACCTCGTATTTCTTTGTAAACACAGCCTTGCATTCCTCCAGCATCCGGCACGCCTTCTCCATATCCCAGTCACAGAAATCAGCCGCGATCATCGAGGCAATTCCGTGCGCGTGCATCCAGAGATGGTCGTGAAGCACATCTGCCTCCTCATGGCTGATTCGGTACGCTTCCATCAATTCGGAAATAGCTTCCTCTATCATTGGCGAAATCATCTTCTTTATCTCTTCAAAGGCATTCGCCCGCATAAATAAAAAGCAGAATAATTTCGGTTCTTTCTTTGCAAACAGGATATACTCCCTGCCATAGAGATGAACCACTCTTTCTTTCCGGTTCTCCTTGAGCGCCTCTTCCAACTCCTTTACCGCAAGCGGAACCAGTTCCTCCCGAAGCTGATCCATCCCCGTAAACGAAAGATAGACGGGCTGGGTCGAACACGTAAGCTCACTGGCAAGGCGCTTGATATTGACTGCCTCGTACCCCTCTTCTTTCAAAAGTTTTAAAGCAGCCTGCAAAATTTTTTCTTTTGTGATTAATTTTTTTGCTGGCATAGCCGCCTCCTTATCCATATCTGTACAACTTGTTTTATTTATAACTACGTCTATCAGTAAGCATTTTTATTAATAAATATATTTATCAATAAATATATTTATTTTATTCTTCTTTTTTCTCTCTGTCAACGGTAAATGCTTCCAATTCCTATAGCGGATTCCAGCTGTGTAGGACACACTTTTCTTACAAAGCATGAAACAAAAATAAGCCAATGCATACGGTTTCATCCATACACATTGGCCTATTTCACGTATCAGGCGGATTTCTCGATCCTGCCATTTACTTCATATTTAACTATTTCCGAAGCTGTGCCAGGCGCTCCTGTACCTGTGCCATCATCTGACGGTACTTCTCCAGCTTCTCGCGCTCTTCGGCAATCTTTGCCTCCGGTGCGCGGCTGACAAACTTCTCGTTATTTAACATGCCCTCGGAACGAGCCAGCTCTTTTTTCAGCTTCTCCTCTTCCTTGGTCAGACGCTCGATCTCCTTGTCCAGATCGACTAACTCTGCAAACGGCATATAGATTGTAGCCTTTGCGGTCACAGCCGATACGGCATCGTCTGCGATTCCGCTCTTATCCTTCTGAAGAATAACCTCGCTCGCATAGCCCAGTGTTGCGAAGAAAACGCGGCTGTGCTCGAAGATAGACAGCACTTCCGGATCCTCGGAAACAACGTATACTTTCGCTTTCTTGCTCGGCGGTACGTTCATGGAAGTGCGGACACCGCGGATCGCGCGGACTGCATCTTTGATTGTCTCAACGGCTTTCTCTTCGTCTGCAAAATTCCACTCATCCTTGTAGACCGGCCAGGAAGAAATCATGATGGACGGTTCCTCATCCTGCAGATTGCAGAAGATTTCCTCGGTGATAAACGGCATATATGGATGCAACAGTTTTAAGGACTGGATCAGAACCGTTTTCAGAGTCCAGAGTGCAGCTGCCTTGGTGGTATCTTCCTCAGACCAGAGTCTCGGTTTTACCATCTCGATGTACCAGTCGCAGAACTCCTCCCAGACAAAGTCATAAACTTTCTGGAGGGCGATTCCCAGCTCGTACTTATCCATGTTCTCGGTGACATCTTTTGCCAGAGTGTTGACCTTGGAGAGAATCCAGCGGTCTGCCATCTGCAGGTCAGAAAGCTTCACATCCGTTACCGGTGCTTTCTCGATGTTCATCATGATGAAACGGGATGCATTCCATACCTTGTTTGCGAAGTTACGGCTGTTCTCCACACGCTCCCAGTAGAAACGCATATCGTTGCCCGGTGCATTTCCGGTGATCAGCGTCATACGCAGGGCATCTGCGCCGTACTTGTCGATAACCTCAAGCGGATCGATTCCGTTTCCGAGGGACTTACTCATCTTGCGTCCCTGGGAGTCGCGGACAAGACCGTGGATCAGAACCGTGTTGAACGGGCATTTGCCGGTCTGCTCAATTCCGGAGAATACCATACGGATTACCCAGAAGAAGATGATGTCGTAACCGGTTAC
>JBNMLY010000123.1:0-6539 GCA_050875065.1 Otoolea sp.
ATGGCCCGCCGGATGCGGTCAGGAGAATTTTGTGGATCTTATTTCCCGTTTCACCGTTTAAACTCTGGAAAATCGCGCTGTGCTCGCTGTCCACCGGCAGAATACGGACATGTTTCTCTTTCGCCAGAGGCATGATGATATGGCCCGCCGTTACCAGTGTTTCTTTGTTTGCAAGTGCGATATCTTTTCCTGCATTCATCGCTGCGATCGTCGGGCGGATGCCAATCATTCCGACCACGGCTGTCACCACGATCTCCGCATTCGGTTCTGTCGCCACTGCCAGTAGTCCATCCATCCCGCTTTCCACGCGGATATCCAGATCGCGGACACGCTCTTTCAGTTCCTTGGCCTTTTCCTCCTTCCAGACTGCCACCATCTTCGGGGAAAACTCCCGGATCTGTTTCTCCAGAAGGTCAATATTGCTTCCGGCTGCCAGAGCCGTCACTTCTATATCTTTATTCGCCCGGACCACTTCCAATGTCTGTGTTCCGATCGAACCGGTTGATCCAAGTATCGCAATTTTTTTCATTTCTTATTCTCCCGTTCCTGTATTTTCATACATACTTTTCCTTCTGCCATTCAAGCACCATAAACATCTTCCAAATTATTCTCTTATCATTCGCTGCGTAACCTGCCGCCTGACCTGAAAGACGCATTTGATGCAGCCGCAAAAGTCACTGAACCATTCTTTTTCAACGCAAAAACGTCAGCGCAAAATAAATCGCCGGTGCCGTAAAAATCATACTGTCAAACCGATCCAGCACACCGCCGTGTCCCGGAATCAGATTACCGTAATCCTTGACATTGTGATTCCGTTTGATGGCCGATGCCGCCAGATCGCCGATCTGGGAGATCACCGCTGCAATCGCGCACGCCGCCGCACACGCCACCATCGGGTTTCCGACTTCATCCATCTTTGCACCAAAAAAGTACGCATAAATGCAGGCTAACAGAGCCGCACCGGCCACGCCGCCGACCGCGCCCTCAATCGATTTCTTAGGGCTTAAAACCGGTGCCAGACGATGCTTTCCAAACAGCATTCCTACACAGTATGCACAGGTATCACAGCCCCAGGAGCTTAAAAAGATCAGCCAGACGAGGTATTTTCCGTCCGCCATCGCCCGCACCTGATACAGATAGGAAAGCATAATTCCCAGATAGAAAATGCCGAAAAACGCCACCGTAATCTGCTCCGTTCCATACTTCGGGAACGTGAACACGTAAATACTCATCAGCACCATCAGGGCTGCAATCGCGAGCAGTGTCACATAATGCTGCCCCTCAAACCATACCAGCCCATAATATCCCAGACACGCCAGATATCCGGCGATGCCCGGTGCCTTTTTCTCGATTCCCATGACCCGGTAAAGCTCAAACATACCGATCAGGGAGATCGCAGCGGTCACACAGTAGAGAAGGACACCGCCCCTTGTAACCAGAAGAATCGCGAGTGCTACAAGCACAATCCCGCTTATCAGCCTCGTTCTGAACATGGCAACTCCTCCTTATGCCTTGACTCCGCCAAAGCGTCTGTCTCTTTGATTGAACTGCTTGATCGCCTTTACCAGCTCATCGCGGTTGAAGTCCGGCCACAGGCAGTCTGTGATATAGATCTCGCTGTAGGCAAGCTGCCACAGCAGATAGTTGGACAGGCGGATCTCGCCGCTGGTGCGGATCAGAAGATCCGGATCCGGAATATCCGCCGTATCCAGATAAGAAGCAACCGTCTGTTCCGTCACTTCCTCCGGTGCCAGCTTTCCGTCCTGGCAGTCCCTCATCATATGGCGCACTGCACGTGTGATCTCATCCCGGCCGCCGTAATTGACCGCGATCACGAACGTCATGCCCGTGTTCGCCGCTGTCTCCTCTTCCAGACGGTTGATACCCTCGATGATGTCGCGGTCAAACCGTGTGCGATCCCCGATCATTTTAACTCTTACATTGTTTTTCTTCGCAATCTTTAAAAGCCGTTTCAGATAAAAACGGAAGAGCTGCATCAACGCCCCCACCTCTTCGGCGGAACGTTTCCAGTTTTCCGTTGAAAAACCGTACACGGTCAGATAACGGATTCCCAGTCTTGCTGCATCCTCGACCGTCTGCTCAACCGTCACACAGCCCTGCTTATGACCTGCGGTTCTCGGAAGCCCCCTCTTTTTCGCCCATCTGCCGTTGCCATCCAAAATGAGGGCAACGTGCTGCGGAATTACCAGGTTTTCGATGTCCCTTTCCATCCAGTTTTCCTCCATAATATTCCCTTAATAGCCAGAAAACAGGACCAGCCGGCCATCCGCATCTGCAATGCCGGCCAGCCCTGCTTGAGGCAGCCTATTTTTTCACATTCAAATTCGATTGTGCAAGTTTAAACGGTCATGATCTCGGCTGTTTTTTCTTCTACCGCCTTGTCAACCTTTGCGATCATTTTGTCAGTCAGCTTCTGGATCTGATCCTCGCCGTCTGCCAGCTCGTCCTCGGTGATCTCGCCGCCTTTTTCCAGTTTCTTTAACAGGTCGTTTGCATCACGGCGGATGTTGCGGACTGCAACCTTCGCGCCCTCACCCTTTTTCTTAACATCCTTTGCCAGATCTTTACGGCGTTCCTCGGTAAGCTCCGGGAAAATAAGGCGGATTGCACTGCCATCATTGTTCGGATTGATACCAAGATCGGAAGTCAGGATTGCTTTTTCGATCTCACGGATCAGGCTCTTCTCCCACGGCTGAATCAGAATCATACGCGGTTCCGGAACCGAAATATTCGCCACCTGCTGAAGCGGGGTCGGTGCACCGTAGTAATCTACTTTAATTTTGTCCAGCACATGCGGATTCGCGCGTCCGGCACGAATGGATGTATACTCATTCAGCAGTGCGTCATAGGACTTATTCATCTTCTCTTCGTAAATTTTTAATCTCTCCTGCATAAAATCCTCCTAGTTATGCGGTAACCACTGTACCGTTAATTTTTCCGCGCATTGCGTTTACAATTCCGTCTTTTTCATTCAAGCTGAATACTGCCATCGGAACGTGATTTTCCATACACATGATGGAAGCTGTGAGGTCTACGACCGCCAGTTGTTTATCGATCACTTCCTGAATCGTGATCGTATCGTACTTCTTTGCCTCCGGATTGATCTTCGGATCGCTGTCATAGACACCGTCGATCGCCTTCGCCAGAAGGATGCAGTCCGCATCCATCTCAATCGCACGCAGCGCTACGCCTGTATCGGTTGAGAAATATGGATGGCCTGTGCCGCCCGCAAAAAATACGACCATACCTTTTGAGAAATATTTATTGGCTCTGTCCTTTGAAAACAGCTTCGTCATGGAGCCGCACTCAAATGGTGTCAGAATCTGTGTCATCATGCCTTCACTCCGGAAGATCTCTGACACGTAAATACAGTTCATGACCGTTGCCAGCATTCCGATCTGATCTGCTTTGGTTCGATCAATCGCATTGCTCTGGCGGCCTCTCCAGAAGTTTCCTCCGCCGATCACGATACCCACTTCGATTCCGTCATCCACGGCTGTCTTGACCTGTCTGGCTACTTCCTTGACCGTCGCTTCATCAAATCCGGTTTTCTTGTCGCCTGCCAGCGCTTCTCCGCTCAGCTTCAGTAATACCCGCTTTAATTTCATAATTCGGTTCTCCCTGTCTTTATGTACTTTCTTGATGTACATTTTATCTGTGATGCCGGCAAAAAAATCCTGCCGCATCTTATCAAAGATATTCTACCACAAAAAATCCGAATATGCGATAGAATTTTCGCAAATCCTGTGCATCTGCCCACGTATTTTTCTATTTTTATTTCTTTTTCTCTTTCCCCATCCGCCCGCCCATCCTTTCATCGTCCAGAAGCCGCATTATCCGCACTTTTCCTATGCAATCCTTTTTCGTGCATTTTTTTCAGAATTTGCATCCTGCAACCCATATATGTGCATTATCTTATTGAATATGCAGTTTTAAATATTGCAAATTTGAAGTATTATATTGTTTGATAAAAACCATTTTCCAGCTAAAATAGATTTAATCAAATGTAACCAATTATCACTAAATTAACGCATGATTCTTTAGGATCGGGGAGGCACTTGAAAAATATGACAGCAGTCGATCAAAAACAGATTAATAAGCAGCAGACAAACCGTTATGAAAAATATTACCGTCAGATCGGTCTTAACATCGCATACTACCGCAAAATGCGCGGCATCAGCCAGATGGCTTTAGCAGAAGCGACCGATTTAAGCCGGACTCATATATCCAACATCGAGGCACCGAACATGAAAACGAGTCTTTCTTTAGAAAGTCTCTTTGATATCGCAGGTGCTCTGCAGGTTGCACCGCGTGCCCTGCTGGATTTCCGCGATGAGAAACCGCAGGATTTTCATGAATAAGAAACAATTATAGATTCATGAATTTTTTACAGCTCTTTAAAACTTGCATCTCAGGGTTCCGAACTAGATTCGGAACCTTTTTGTAGTGCCTGAAACAAATAAAAATCAGCCGCGGATCTGCTGCTTCCTCTCCAGACGCACATTTCCACGGCTGATTTTTATTTGTTCGTCTTTCGATTAATAAACTCCGTCCGCGTTTTCGAGTAAATAAATTTCTGGCTCGCATACAGGCTGTAATAGCCGGACAGGCTGAAGCTAACTGCGATTACAAGGGCAAAAAACGGCATTGCCTCATAGCCAAAAAGCTCAAACCCGAGCAAAAGTGTTGAAACCGGGCAGTTTGTAACGCCTACGAAGAGTCCCAGCATGCCGCAGGCGGTCATCAGCCCCACCGGCTGGCCAAACAGGAACGCAAAGAGACTTCCAAAAGCCGCGCCGATCGTCAGGGTCGGCACAATCTCGCCTCCCTTAAATCCCGCCTCCAGCGTGACCGTCGTAAAAAGAATTTTCATCAGAAAATCCCACGGAAGCCCCTCTCCCTCAAAGCATTTTTCAATCAGGGAGACACCGCTTCCATTGTATCGGGTCGAACCGGTCAAAACGGTTAACACAATCACAATCGCCGCACCGGACAGAATCCGCCAGATCGGCGATGGAAGATACTTTTTATACAAATGCTCGGTCGTATGAAGGGCGATGCAGAAAAGTTCCGACACCAGCGCACATCCAACCGCCAGGCCGACAGCCACAATCGCTGTTTCTACACTCCAGGCCGGGACTGTCCCAATCACAAACTGCTCGGGCATAAGTCCCCAGAAGCGCGCCAACGCCGCCGCCGTAAAGGCAGAAAATACGCACGGAACCAGCGCCGCATAGTACATGACGCCGATGCTGATGACCTCCATCGAAAAAATCGCTGCAGCCAGTGGTGTGCCAAACAGGGCGGCAAACACGCCGCTCATGCCGCACATGACCGCAATCTTCTTATCTTTTTCATCGAATTTCAGCCATTTTCCAATCTGGGTTCCGATACTTCCGCCCATCTGCAGCGCCGCACCCTCACGTCCGGCAGAACCACCGCCTAAATGCGTCAGAAGTGTGCCGGCAAAGACCGCCGGGGCCGTCGCAAAACTGATCTCGGTATTCGAATAGATCGACTCGATCACCATGTTTGTGCCCCGGTTATTGTCTTCTCCCAAAAGGTGGTAAACGCCGAGGACCAGAAGACCGGTAAGCGGCAGCAGGAACACCATCCACGGGTGACTTTGGAAGAACGCCGATACCCATAGAACGCATTTTCCAAACAATGTACCGACACAGCCGGTCACAATTCCAATCACAATCGCGCCCTCTGCCCATTTTACAAAATAGGCAATATTTTTCATAATTGGCTGATACGTCTCCTGCTTCATGCCTTTTCCCCTCTGTCCGCCTTGTTTAATCTGTGTCCGGTTTTAACCTTAGACATCATAGATGCTTTTGGATTTTACCAGCTTCGGACGGTAGCCCGCCTCTTTGAGTGCTTCCACAATCTTATTCTTGTGATCGGTACCGAACGCCTCCACCGTGATACGCAGTTCCACGGCTGCATTGCGGTTGATGCTGACAAACTGGTTGTGCTCCAATTTGATGACGTTGCCCTGCTCTTCTGCCATCAGGGTTGCGACTTTCGCAAGTTCACCCGGTTTATCCGGCAGCAGAACCGATACGGTAAATACACGGTCTCTCTGGATCAGGCCGTGCTGTACGATGGAGGCCATCGTGATCACGTCCATGTTTCCGCCGCTTAAGATGGATACGACTTTTTTCTTCTTGACATTCAGATGCTTCAGGGCTGCCACGGTCAGAAGGCCGGAGTTCTCAACGATCATCTTGTGGTTTTCTACCATATCCAGGAATGCCACGATCAGCTCGGAATCTTCGATCGTGATGATGTCATCCACGTTGATCTGGATATACGGGAACAGCAGATCACCCGGGCGTTTTACTGCTGTACCATCCGCGATGGTGTTGACGGTCGGCAGCGTCACTACCTTTCCGGCTTTCAGGGATTCCTGCATGCAGTTTGCGCCTGCCGGTTCTACACCGATGACTTTAATCTTCGGATTCAGCAGTTTAGCCAGCGTTGCAACACCGGTGCAGAGTCCGCCGCCGCCG
>JBNMLY010000124.1:0-6528 GCA_050875065.1 Otoolea sp.
GCATTCCAGGCATCAAACTCCAGCGTTTTTTGGATCAGCGCCTCCAACTGTGTCTCACTCATCCCCGCCTTCATCTGCGCCAGATACGCATCCCGTTCCTGCTCCATCGTTTCTGCCAGCCCCGGAGTTGGCACCGTTGTGACAAGCACGCGCCGCTTCGCCGCATTCAACTCCGCCGCAAACCGGCGTATTTCTTCCTGTGCCGTCTCCGTGTCCAGCGAATCATAGGCGGCTGCCTCATCCACATACACATCGGCGTCCCCGGTCAGCGCCCATTTTAAACTGATTTCCGGCACAAGCGAATCTGCAAACACATCCGTATCCTCACCTGCGGTATAATCATGGATCGCGCGCGCCTTGAGCGCCGTCTCTACAACCGACGGTTCCATACCGTATCGCTGCATCTCGCGCAGCGTCCCGTCCGCCACGCTGCGAAATGGTTCGGCATCCTCCGGATCACAGTCGATCATTTCAAATACAAAAAATGGCTTTTCCGTTTCCATCATCACGGAAGCACTCGCATCACAGTAAATGCCGGCCGCCCGAAGTTTCTCCCGAAAGACGGATCCATCCATATTCATCATCCCGGCAATAATACTATATTGAATCAACTTTTCCCAGGAACTGCCATACAGATCGATCGCATACGACACAACCGACGCCTGTTCCGACGCATCCCCCCGATAGGCGGGACTTGGAACTGTCTCCCGGCGGAAAAATGCCGTTTCTTCGCTCTCCCGCTTTTGTGTTCCCCAGATGCCATTGAACGGCTGATTACCCGTTTTCCGGATAGACCCGATTTTGGCTTTCCCCAGATACTCCCGATCCAGAAAAGTCAAAAAACGCTTCCAATCCAGATCTCCATACAGCAGAATCAGCGCATTGTCGAAGCGGTAAAAACGATCATACATTTCCATCGTATGTTCATATGTCAAATCTTTAAAGAAACGATGCGCCTGCCCGTTCGCATTCGCCGCCCGCTCCCCCGGATACAGTGCCCGTAAAATATTGCGCAGCGCCTCATTTTCCGTATCATTCAACATACCGAAGTCTTCACTGTACACCGTGCCCGCCAGCGTGAGCGGCTCGGATCGGTCACGCAGTTCATACCGGACTGCCTCCCGGCTGAAAAAACGCGGTTCCCGACAGATCCCCGGCGCTTCCATACAGCTCAAATAAACATCCGCCATCCTGAGCAGCTGCTCCTCGCTCTGGCTGCACACCGGATAAGCCGTAAAGGGGATATATGTAAATGCGTTCACAAATGTATGGTACGTCTTACTGCAAAGATCAAAAAAAATATCCTTGCTCGGATATTTATCAGACGAGGCAAGCACCGAATGTTCAAACACATGGTTCGTGTCTGTCTCATCCAGATACGGCGTCCGATAGGAGATCGAAAAGCCCCGGTTCGTATCCCCATTCTGGATATAAAAAAGAGACGCCCCGCTCTTTTCATGTTCAAAATACAGTGTCTGCGCTCCCAACGCCTGCAGCTTCCCCTTTTTTATCAGGGTAAAACCTGCCGTCTGAAATCCCGGCTGCAAATTTTCTTCCGCTGCCCCGCACTGTTTTTTGTCCCTCATTCTTTCGCCTGCCTCCTGTGTTTTCCATCGTTTTGTTCCCGCTTCTCCCGCCGTTTGCGTCATTCCCTAAAAAAGCACACCCAGCCCACGTTGTGTTCCGGATGTGCCCCTAGACTCATACTAATCTCTTATTTATTCTTTCCGCAGCACTTTTTGTATTTCTTGCCACTTCCGCATGGACACGGATCGTTCGGATAAATCTTGTGTGTATTGCGGACGGTGCCGGATGCTTTCTGCTCGCGGTACAGCTCGGTTCTCCGCTCTTCTGTCAGGATTGCATCCCACTGTGGAAGCTCATACAGCCAGGTTGCTTTCGCCTCTACCATGTTGTAATATAATTTTTCCGGGTCAATCTCGATCTTAACCTTGGTATCCTCATCCATGGTCTCGATCGGGTTCTCATAGCCCTTTAAGCTCTCATTGATTCCATCCAGGAAACCGGTCATGATCATAACTTCGGTATCATACTTCTCAGCCAGTTCCTTAACCGTGCCCTCTACAACCTCTGTCGGGTTTGCAAGAATCTGCTCGTAGATGCCCTTCTCAATCGTAAAATATCCAGACCAGAGTTCTTCTTTCTTTTTATCATCCAGCCCGTCGCCATATGCCAGATTACGCCAATTTTCTAACAGTGTCATCGGTAATTCCTTCCTTTTTTCGTTCTTTCACTATATTAAATAGTAGATTTTAGTATATAACAAGTTGGTGGGATTTGCAAGATGGAAAATGAGGCTTGCACCTTTTTCCGCCCCGCCGTCTCCTCTTTTCATTCCTTACATTCTCTCCCAGCTCCATCTGGCAAATCCTTCCCTCACGGAACGGATATACGGCCGGCTGATCGAGATCGAAACCCCATTTTTCATAACCACCTTCATTCTGGTATACATTTTAATCTTTTCAAACGCAATAATATAGCTATTGTGGCACCGGATAAAATCCGTTTCCGGCAATCGGCTTAAAAGCGCCTCCAATTTATCCGCTGTCTCCACCATCTGCTCTTTCTCAAGAAAAATGTATGTTTTCTTTCCCCTGCGCTCGATATAAAGTATCTCCCGGATTGGCAGATTCTCCCAGACGCCAGACACCTGCACCGGCAAAACGGTTCGATCTTGTTCTTTTTGTCTGAATACCTTTCGAAACACAGACGGAAGACGGTCCGAAAATTCATTTTTTAAAAGATAATAGCAATGCTCCGTCTCATACACTTCTGTCGCATATTCCAGATAATTCGTGCAATAGGCAATCTGACAATCTGCCTGTATTTTATGTATCTCCCCGACTAGGGATATCCCATTTTCTGCCTCCAGTTCAATGTCCAGAAAAAGCAGATCCAGACGCGCCTGTTCCAGATAAGAAAGAATCTCTCTTCCCGACTGAAAGAGGTAAATCTCCGCTGAAAAAGGGGCGGTTTGTTCTTTTAAATATTCCATCAACTGACGCTTCAGGCTCTCCTGCGCCAGCTGATCATCATCACAGATTCCTATTTTCAAATAATATCCTCCTTTCGTTTCTTCCTCATTTTTATCGTCCGATTCCAGCTTAAGCGATCGTTCCCAGACAGATCAGAACAGAAAATACCTCTTTTTCGCCCTGGAAGCGCATCTGTCCATTATATTTCTCCGCCACATCCTTTAAAATCTGCATTCCAATCCCGTGTCGCTTCCTATCTTTTTTCGAGGTTGCCGGAATGCCCCTTCCACTAGCTACGTGCTCCATCCCACTCGCCGAATTTCGCATCTTTAGGATTAACTGGGATGCCCTGTTTTCTGCCGTCAATTCCAGAAACACCCGTTTTCCCGGTTCCTGCTCTCGTACCCTGCGGCAGCTCTCAATTCCGTTATCAAGCAGATTATATAAAACAACCAGTATATCTTTCTCCTCTATTTCTCCCAATTCCAGGGAACGAATGTCTATCTGCGCTTCGATTCCCTCCCTTCGGCAAAGCCGGATCTTATTGCAGAGAACCGCGTCTACAATCATGTTCTTACAATAACTCGTTCTCTGCAAAAGATGATACTGCTGCCTTAAAGAATCCGCATACGCTTTAAATTCCGGCCGCTCCCCGCAGATCGCTGCAAGCGTCTCCAACGTCTGCATATGATTTCCGATGTCATGACGCAGTTTCCTGGTTAATTCAATCTGCTCTTTTAATGTATCGTTGTATTCCCGAATTAACTGCTGCTGAAGATGCAGGGACTGGTTTTCCCGGTACAAATATGTCTGCTCCATATGCTGATATAAGATCACGCCGGCAATTAAGACAAGGATTCCGGCAACCGGCATCGCCATATACCCCAAGGTAAAATCTTCCCGCATGACAAACACAAGCACAGCGCCGATAAAACCGATGATTTGAATCAGTATATATAAGATCCAGATGATCCTTGGATGGGATGGTTTCCAGTTTTTCAGACAGCCAAACAAGCGGACTTTTTTCCATGAAAAGAGAAAAATAAGTCCTATTTGAAATGCCGCCTCCAGCCAGACCAGCCCGTCCAAATGACTCATAATCGTTGAAACACTTTTCCCAGACAACTGCCCCAGCAGCCACAGGGAACCCCACAGCCCGGTACACATTACCATCTCAGCCACAAAGTAAATACATACCGTTTTTTCTTTGGAATCCACGAAGCAATACTCTGTCATCCAGATCAAAACCACTGCATAGAGTGCCGAAAGCACAACGCTCGTTCCTGCATACCATAGGGTCCCGGAGTAGGGCGCCAGAACCAGATTCCAGCCGATATTGATCAGCAATATCTTTCCCTCCCAAAACAGGCACAAGGCCCAAAATGGAATTTTTAAATTACAATTCCGCCTGTACAGTGCAAGAACCACGCCCATAGACAGCATTAAAAGCATGGTTCTCGCAAATATCTCCTCCCACATAATTTCCCCCATTTGTTGAAATTTGTCTTTTTATCTTATTCTAACAGAAAAAATCCCATTTTTAAAGGTTCCGCGCCTCGATCAAAAAATGCTGTCCTGGTTTCGACAAACCAGAACAGCATTTCACTTCCTTTTATAAGTTATTTACCGGACATTAATTCTGCTTAAAGTAAAGTCCTTCTGCACCGCTTTCATCTGCAATTGCAACTAAAATAAGCTGATCGCCCTGCTCTGTAAAGAGGCAGGTATACGGCAGTTCCCCTCCATTATAGTCAAAAACAGCGCTGACACTTCCATCATCCAAGTACTCATAAGTACCCTCCATTGTGCCGCCGCCCTGAACCATCTGGGCCTCTCCGTCTTCTCCAAACACAAAGTCAAGCTGACCACCGTACTGCTCCAGTGATTCTTCCATCTCCTCCTGTGTCATCTCTGCATCATCAATATAACCACCAGCGAACGACCAGGTTGTATTCGTCAGTTCCGGCGCATCGATCCGATCAATATCCCACAGGGTCATTTTGTCCGTATCCGTGTCAGCCTCTGCCTCAACTTCTGTTTCCGTTTCTGCCTCCTGAACAACCGCTGTCTCTGTCTCCTCCGGTTCATCCGAACCAGAGCAAGCGGACATCGATAATGCCATCATAAGGCTCAAGGTTACTGTCGCAAATTTTTTCATCACACATATCCCCCTTTGTAAAAATTCATAATCTTCTGTCAATAGATATAAAAATTATACAACCAATTCCAGTTCCATTGGGATATTCGTCACGAATCGACAGAAAAACGCTTCCAATCTCCTATCCGATTGATAACTGTAAAAAAAAGCGCCCCTCTTTTACACAAAACGTACAGATTCCATGATATTTCTTTGTGATTGCACATATACTTTGCACGCCGATTCCATGTCCCGGCTGGCTGGCGACAGGAATTCCCCTCTCAAAACGCACCCTTTCATCGCAGGAATTGATAATCTGTAAAAATATTTTGTCTCCCTGCTGATAGGCCAAAATCTCTATCTCTGGTTTCTTCTCCCTTTCTTTCTGTCTAAGGCACGATTGCAGGGCATTTTCCAGGGCATTCGATAAGAGTACACAGAGATCACTCTCCGATATGATAAGCTCTTTTAAAATATCCGCCCGGATTTTCATCGGGATTCCTGCCCGGAGCGCCCGCTCCGAAAAAGCCGAGAACACCAGGTTCACAATCTCATTTTGGCAATATACGTTTACCCTTCCCGCCTCTAATTCTTCATTGATATGATGAATATGTTCGGTTGCCTCACAAAGCTTTCCATTTTCAATACAGGATAAAAGGTATTGCAGATGATGGCGCATATCGTGCCGATAAATCCGCATGATTTCTCCTGATTTCCGCATCGCGTCAATCTCACGAACCGCCTGTTGTATCTGTATGTTTAAGCTCTTCTGCTCCTGCTCCATCTGAATGCGCCTTTGCTCTTCCGAAGAATCCCGAAGTACAAACACCAGATACAGAAGACTGCACATAAAGGGCATAAACTCCATCACAGCGAGTGATCCCGCTTCAAACCAGTTTGTATAAACCCTCGTCAGATAATCAAACCCATAGCTGGCGGCAGGAATGATCGAAAACAAACATTTTGACGCTTTCGTATAACCAGAAAGAGCGCGGATCGACGGCGCCGCAAAACGGAGAATCATAAACAGCAATGGGGCGGTTACCACAAGCGCAAGGATCTTTTGATAGGACAAATAATTTTCCCCAAAACACAGAAACGCCAGCGCCAGCGATAGCCACCTGCGAAGCTGACAGCACAGGTACGCCGTCAGCACGGAAACCAACGACCATAGAAAATCCGCACCGCATACATACAGCAGGATCACAAGCGGAATATGTGTAATCAGCGGATACCAGCCCAGCAAAAATTCCGCTCCCTTCAGTTGGAGGAAGATTACCTGGACAACCACTATCCCCGCCATCAGGCAAACCGCCCAGATTTTCTTCCCGACGTTCCAGTAAATACCGGAAAAAGCAGCCGACAAAACCATTCCATAAATGCCGACTGCAACCA
>JBNMLY010000125.1:0-6500 GCA_050875065.1 Otoolea sp.
AACTTCCGGTCCGGCGATTGAGAAACCGGGGGAGATCGCGGCGATTCTCAATGGGCTTCAGGAGGGCGACGTCCTCTTTGTGGACGAGATTCACCGCTTAAACCGGCAGGTAGAAGAGGTGCTTTATCCGGCGATGGAGGACTATGCGATCGACATCATGCTGGGAAAAGATTCGACGGCGCGATCGATCCGTCTGGATCTGCCGAAATTTACGCTGGTCGGGGCGACGACACGCGCGGGACTTCTGACAGCGCCGCTGAGAGACCGTTTTGGCATCGTCCAGAAGATGGATTTTTATACGCCGGAGGAATTGCAGACGATCGTACTTCGGACGGCGGGTGTCCTGAATGTGGAGATTGACGAGACGGGCGCGTATGAGATTGCGAGACGTTCGAGAGGAACGCCGCGTCTGGCTAACCGCCTATTGAAACGTGTGCGTGACTTTGCACAGGTCAAGTACAACGGTGTGATCACGAAAGAAGTCGCGGATTTTGCACTGGATATCCTCGATGTGGACAAGCTGGGACTTGACAATAACGACCGTGCGATCTTACATATGATTATTGATAAGTTCTCCGGCGGACCGGTCGGGCTGGAGACGCTGGCGGCGGCTCTGGGCGAGGATGCCGGAACACTGGAAGATGTCTATGAGCCGTATCTTTTGATGAACGGTCTGCTCAACCGGACCCCGCGCGGTCGGATGGCGACCGAGGCGGCGTACCGGCATCTGGGATATAGCTGGAATGAGGAAAAAAACGGTATTTCCGAGGTTTAATATTCGATTGATTGGATGATGGTATTTCTGTGTAGATGGCGTGAGAGCGCCGGACTATATTTATTATAGATAGAAAGAAGAGAATGCGATGGCAAAACAGTATATAGATGTATTAATTGATGGAAAAGTGTACAGCCTGGGCGGCGGTGAGACAGAGGGATATGTACAGCAGATTGCTACTTATCTGAATGGGAAGATTTCCCAGATCAAAGCGCAGCCGGGATTTTTAAAGATGCCGGAGGATTATCAGAATGTTATGACGTATCTGAATCTGGCAGATGATTATTTTAAAGAACGAGAAAATGCGAGAGCGCTGGCTTCGGATAAGGAAGGGATGGAAAAAGAAACATACCGCCTGAAACATGAAATGGTCAGCACGCAGATGAAGCTCGAAAATATCCGAAATGAGCACACCGTCAGTGAGGAAGAACTGGCGGCAGCCAAGAAAGCGGCGAAAGAGGCTGTGGAGCAGGCAGAAAGTGCGAGACGAGAGGCGCAGGGACAGATCGAGGCAGCAAGGAGGAACGCGCAGGAGCAGATAGCTGCCATAAAAAAAGAAGCACAGGAACAGATGGAAGCGCTGCGGAACCAGGCGGCAGTTGCAAAACAGGACGCACAGACCCGGATCGAGACCGCGCAGAAGACAATGCAGGGACAGATAGAGACAGCTCAAAAGGAAGCCCAGGATCGGGTTGCGGCGGTGGAAAGACAAATGCAGGAACAGCTCGAGCGTGTGAAGAGGGAAGCGCAGGCCCAGGTCGAGAGTGCGCAGCAGGCGGCGCAGACCCAGCTTGAACTGGCGGAAAGAAATACGCAGGATCGGGTTGCAACGGTGGAAAAAACGGCGCAGGAGCAGGCGGATGCTGTCAGAAAAGAAGCCCAGGAGCGTATTGAAAATGCAGAGAAAAACGCGCAGGAAGCCCAGACTCGGATAGAAAGTATTGAAAAAGAGACGCAGATCCAGATAGAAAATGTAAAAAAAGAATCTTCTGAGCAGGTCGCAGATGCCAAAAAGAAAGCGGAGGATCTCGGCGAAGAAGTGGAATTATGGAAGCAGGAGGCGGAAGAACAGCGCTTGGCAGCAGAAGCATCTGAACGGGAAAAAGGTATACTTCAGGAAAAAATGGAGGGGTTGGGAAAGCAGTTTGAAGAGGTAAAACAGACGCTGGAGCGCCTGCAGGCAGAAAAAGAGCAGACGGAATCGGCACATGTTTCCATACAAGGAAAATTGGGAGATGCAAATGAAGCGTTGGAGGCATCCAAAAAAGAAAATGAGACATTAAACAGACAACTGGAGGAACTCCGGAAAGAAGCAGAAGAAGCGAAGAAAGAACGTGACCATCTTCATGACCAGATAGAAGAAATACAGCAGGAATTACATACTTCGAAAGAAATGACACAGTCATTGAAAGAGAAAGTAGAAGTAGAAAAACAGGAAAAAGAGACAGTTCGGGCAGATTTGTCTGTTGCGAAGCAGGAAAGGGCAGAAACAAGAAAACAGCTTGAGACAATACAACAGGAAAGAGAAAAGCAGCAGGCTCAGTTAGATGAGATTCAGAAAGAGACGGAGTCGGTCAGGGCGGCATTGACAGCGTCCAGACAGGAGGCGGAAGAAGCGAAACAACAGGGAGAATCGGTAAAACATCGGCTTGAGGCGTCACGTCAAGAAACGGAATCGGTAAAACATCAGTTAGAAGCAGTGCGTCAGGAAGCAGCATCCTTTAAGGAGTGGCTGGAGAGTGCCAGAAATGAAAATACATCGGTGCGGACAGAATTGGATCGGATCAAGAAGTCTGCAGAAACTTCTCGTACAGCGTTAGATGCGGCCTCTCAGGAGACGGATTCTGTCCGGGAACGTTTAAAGCGGGCAGAACGTGAAAGCGCAGATGTAAAGGAACGCCTAGAAAACTTGGTAAAAGAATGTGAAACATTGAGGCAGCAGGCAGGAGCGGGAAAACAGAAACAGTCAGAGATAGAGAGTGAATTAAGGCGCAGCAGACAGGAAAATGAGGCTCTGAAAGAGCGGTTGAGCCAGATGAAGCAGAGTACAACTGGATTGCAGAAACAAACAGAACGCTTGGAACAGGATAAAATGGCGACCGAGGGAGCCCTGGAAGAATCCAAAAGTGAATTGGCTAAGGCCAGAGAAGCGTTGGAAGCGGCAAAGCAGGAGAGAGAAACGCTTCAGAAAGAAGTGGAAATTTCCCGTCGGACGGCAGAAACAGTTCGGGAAGAGCTGAACCACAGTCGGCTTGAAATGAAGACAGTACAGGTAGAACTGGAAAGGACGCAGGAAGAAGCAGCCGTATCTAGTGAGATCATGCAGAGAGAACATAAGGAAGTTGCTCTGCCTCAGGTTGAAGTGAAAAAGATACAGGGAGAGGCGTATACAAAGCACAGACCATTTCCAACTAGAAAAGGAAAAGTGGAGTTGGAGCAGGCGATGTTACGTTTATAATAACAGGTGAAAAATATGAAAAAGAAAGTGGAGATTCTGGCGCCAGCCGGTTCATTTGACAGTATGAAGGCGGCGATTGCAGCCGGGGCGGATGCCGTCTATATGGGAGGCAGCCGCTTTGGCGCCAGGGCTTATGCAGAAAATCCGGACGAAAAGGGGATGCTGGAGGCGATTGATTATGCGCACCTGCACGGATGCCGACTTTATATGACGGTAAATACCTTGGTAAAGGAAAATGAACTGGATGATTTATATGAATATTTACTTCCGTACTACCGGGCTGGATTGGATGCGGTGATTGTACAGGATATGGGCGTGTTTTCTTACATTCGGGAGTACTTTCCGGATCTTTCAGTCCATGCGAGTACCCAGATGACAATCACAGGGGTGGAAGGTGCGGCTCTTATGGCAAGAATGGGGGCGGACCGGATTGTGACGGCGAGAGAACTGTCCCTGGAAGAAATACGCCATATTTATAAGGAAACGGGTGTTGAGATAGAGAGCTTTGTCCACGGGGCTCTCTGTTATTGTTATTCAGGTCAATGTCTTTTCAGCAGCCTGATCGGCGGTCGGAGTGGAAACCGGGGGCGTTGTGCCCAGACCTGCCGGCTTCCATTTGATGTTTTGCGGTCAGAGTGGGAGAAAGGATCCAAAACGAAAGCAGCAGGCGGAATTTTGAATCCGGGTGATGAAAAATATGTATTAAGTCTCAAAGATCTGTGTACGCTGGATATTTTACCGGACATATTAGAAGCAGGCGTTTATTCGTTAAAGATAGAAGGACGTATGAAGAGCCCGCGCTATACGGCGGGGGTGGTTCGGCTGTATCGGAAATATGTCGATCAGTATCTGAAACACGGAAGAAACGGGTATCGTGTACGAGCGGAAGATAGACAAGAACTATTGGATCTTTTTGACCGGGGCGGTCAGACGGAGGGGTATTATACCGAAAAAAATGGGCGCGATATGGTGGTATGCCATGAAAAGGCGGTATTTCGGCAGGAAAATCGGGAATTATATCAATATCTGGATAAGACTTATGTAGAAACAGAAGTCAGGGAACCGGTTACTGGATTTGCGCGCGTCTGCGAGGGAGAACCGTTGCAGTTGATGCTTCAGTTTACAGATAAACTGACTGGGGAAATCCGGATGGCAGGTGGAAGCGGAGCGATTGTACAGACGGCGCTCAAACAGCCCATGGCGAAGGAGCGGATTGAAAAACAGTTGGGGAAGACGGGAAATACGCCGTATTATTTTGAATCGCTGGAAGTTGAAACGGGTGGAAAGCCGTTTGTCTCCATCCAAGAACTGAATGAACTTCGCCGCTCGGTTTTTGAGCAGCTGACGGTTGAAATTCAACGCCCATATCGGAGGGCATTGCCGGAACTGGCCACTAAAAGCGCTGACAATGCGGAGCGTTTGCCAGAGGAAAAAACGGGAAAGCATTATCCGATTCATGTATCAGTCGAAGAGATGGAACAGTTTGAGGCAGCTCTTTCAGTGCCAGAAGTAGAGGAAATTTATCTGGACAGCGCTGAGTTTTTTGCTGAACAGTGGAGAAATTGTGTATCGCGCTGCCATGAAGCAGGTAAAAAATGCCTGCTTATGATGCCGCATATATTCAGGGAGCGGGCGAAGAAATATTTTGAAGAGAACGCTTGGAAATTAGAAGAAGCGGGGTTTGATGGCATTGTGATCCGTGCATGGGAGGAATTGGAGCTAGTCCGCAACTGGAAGTGGCCTGCTTTGCTTGTGATGGATTATAATATTTATACGATGAACCGCCGGGCGGAGGCATTTGTGCGGGAGATGGCGCCGGAATCGCCGATGCGTTTTACACTTCCAGTCGAGTTAAACAGCCGCGAGTTGGAAGAACGTGGATGCAGGGAGGGTGAATTACTGGTCTATGGCTCCATTCCGGTTATGGTAACGGCACAGTGCATTCAGAAAACGGTGGAAGGATGTAGTAAACGCCCTGGATGCCTATATCTCCGGGATCGAAAAAAGAAAGTATTCCCAGTGCGGAATCAATGCTTGTTTTGCTATAATACAATTTATAATTCAAGCCCGTTGTCGCTCCTTAAAGATAAGAAGCAGGTAGACGGTCTGCAGCCAGAGGGACTCCGTCTGAGCTTTACCCTGGAAAATAAAGGAGAGACGGAGAAAGTCTTACGGGCATTTGTACAAACCTATATCCGGCAGGAAGCGACGGAACTTCCGGGGGAGTTTACCAGAGGGCATTTTAAAAGAGGCGTTGAATAGCTGGTATATCCGGGGAGTCCATAGCATGAAAAGGAGGATCACCATGATAAATCTTGTGACAACGATGTCCAGGTATCTGATGATATTGCTGATACTGATTTATACATATTACAATTTCCGCTTTTTTTCGCTGCCGGATGATGAGTCGAAGCTACGGCTCTGCCGTCTGCAGAATGTACCGCTGTTTTTGATTTTTCTGCTGTCGGGCACGATCATTTACCTGCGGACAGAGGATGAGGCGGTTGTCATGTTTTTCGGCGCACAGCTTGTCTTTTTTGTGTTGTATCAGCTCTTATACCGGCTGTTTTACCGCAACGCATCGAGGCTTTTGCTGAACAATACGTGCATGCTTCTGTGCGCCAGCTTTATCATGCTGACGCGCATCTCGGTGGACAAGGCGGTCCGCCAGTTCATCATTGTAGCGGTTGCGGCGGTTATCACGATGATTATACCATATGTGATAGATAGAACGTGGCAGCTTGCGAAAATACCGTGGGTATACGGCATGATAGGCCTGGCGCTGCTTCTGCTTGTCTGCGTGATCGGCAACACGAGCTTTGGCGCGCAGCTTTCGATCAGCATCGGCGGATTTTCATTCCAGCCGTCCGAGTTTGTCAAGATCAGCTTTGTATTTTTCGTGGCGACGATGTTTTACCGCTCGACGGAGTTTAAAAACGTGGCGATCACGACTGGCGTGGCGGCGGCGCATGTGCTGATCCTGGTGTTATCCAAGGATCTGGGAAGCGCGCTGATCTTTTTCCTCGCCTACGTCCTGATGCTGTTTATCGCAACCTCCAACTGGCTGTATCTGACGGGCGGGCTGGGAAGCGGCTGCGTGGCGGCCATGCTGGCCTATAAGCTGTTTTCACATGTGCGTGTCCGCGTGGAGGCATGGCAGGATCCGTGGAGTGACATCGCGGGAAAAGGATACCAGGTTACGCAGGCGCTCTTTGCGATCGGCACAGGCGGCTGGTTTGGTATGGGACTTTACCAGGGTATGCCGAA
>JBNMLY010000126.1:0-6419 GCA_050875065.1 Otoolea sp.
GGCCTGATCTGCTGGTGCGGCGTCAGCCAGGTTATCAGTAACTCGGTTACTTCCTCCTTTCAGAATGCCTTTGGCATTCCACCTATTTACAGCTGCCTGTTTCTGGTTGTTCTGGCGGCTGTGATTGTCCTTCGAAAAAATGCCTCCGTCAAAGTTCTGGATGTGCTGGTTCCGATCATGGCGGGTATCTATATTGTCCTGACGCTGTTTTTAATCATCGTGAATTTCCGCCAGCTTCCGGGCGTCTTTGTCCGTGTCTTCGAAGAAGCCTTTGGTCTGCGCCAGGCGATCGCAGGCGGCTTCGGTGCTGTTTTAATGAACGGAGTCAAACGGGGGCTGTTCTCCAATGAGGCCGGAAGCGGGTCTGCCCCGTGTGCCGCCGCAACCGCGGAAACCTCCCACCCGGCAAAGGTCGGCCTGATGCAGGCGATGGGCGTTTTTATCGACACACTCCTCTGCACCTGTACGGCTATGATCATGCTGCTGGCTCCGGTGGAGAAAACCTCCGGCCTGGAGGGCATGGATCTTCTGCAGGCGGCGATGAGCTGGCATTTTGGGGAATTGGGCGTCATTTTCGTCGCCGTGATCCTGTGGCTCTTCAGCTTTACAACCTTTATCGGCATTCTCTTCTACGCCCGATCCAACGTCAGCTATCTCTTCGGAGATATTTGGGCCGCACAGACAGCGTACAAAATTCTTGCGCTGATCATGATGTTTGTCGGCGGATTGACTGCCTACACCTTCGTCTGGGATCTCGGTGATGTCGGCGTCGGACTCATGACGGTATTCAATGTGATTGCACTGATTCCGATGTCAAAGGAAGCACTTGCCAGCCTGCGGGATTATGAAGAAAAATACAAAAAATCATAATTTTATCGCTATCGCCAAGAACAAATTAAGCAAATATATGGCGTTCTCCATATGTATAAACTATAATTGTTTTAAAAAAACATAAAATCACCCTCTGTCAGAGCCTGGATTTCTTCCAAGAGTTTGGTTTTATCCCGTCAAACCCTGAAAGCATCCCTCTCCCCAACAGAGGATGTTTTTGTAATCATTTCCTAATTTTAGAATCTCTTCTTATATGGCACCAACACGTCCGGCATCCAATTAATGATGGAACAGACGGATTCCCGTAAATGCCATTACCATGCCATATTTATTGCAGGTCTCGATTACATTGTCATCGCGGACCGAACCGCCCGGCTGTGCAATGTACTGAACGCCGCTCTTGTGTGCGCGCTCGATATTATCGCCAAACGGGAAGAATGCATCAGAACCAAGGGTTACGCCCTTCATGCCGTCCAGCCATGCACGTTTCTCCTCGCGGGTAAATACCGGCGGTTTTACCTTGAAAGTCTTCTGCCATGTGCCCTCTTCCAGCACATCCATATATTCCTCTCCGATATAAACATCGATCGCATTGTCGCGGTCTGCGCGCTTGATGCCGTCCACAAACTGGAGGTTCAATACCTGCGGAGACTGGCGCAGATACCAGTTGTCGGCCTTCTGGCCTGCCAGACGGGTACAATGTACACGGGACTGCTGGCCTGCACCGATGCCGATCGCCTGTCCGTCCTTCACATAGCAGACGGAATTGGACTGTGTATATTTCAGGGTGATCAGGGAGACGATCATATCAATCTTCGCATTGTCCGGAAGCTCTTTGTTCTCGGTCACGATATTTTCCAGCAGTTCACGGTTGATTGCCAGATTGTTTCTACCCTGCTCAAAGGTCACGCCGAATACCTGTTTGCGCTCAACCGGAGCCGGCACATAATTCGGATCGATCTCAATCACATTGTACTTGCCGTTCTTCTTGGATTTCAGGATTTCCAACGCTTCCTCCGTAAAGCCCGGAGCGATCACACCATCGGATACCTCTCTCTTGATGATGCGGGCTGTATCTGCATCGCAGACATCCGACAGGGAAATAAAATCGCCGAAAGAAGACATACGGTCTGCGCCTCTCGCTCTCGCGTAAGCACACGCCAGCGGTGATAAATCGCCCATATCATCGACCCAGTAAATCTTCCGCATCGTCTCGTCTAACGGAAGTCCTACCGCAGCGCCAGCCGGGGAAACGTGCTTAAAAGAAGTCGCCGCCGGAAGTCCGGTTGCTTCCTTTAACTCTCTTACCAGCTGCCAGCCATTGAACGCATCCAGAAAATTGATATATCCCGGCTTACCACAGAGTACCTTGATCGGAAGCTCACTGCCATCCGCCATAAAAATGCGGGACGGCTTCTGGTTTGGGTTGCATCCATATTTTAACTCAAGTTCGTTCATCTTCATTCCTCCTGTATGTATCTGTACTCTCGGAATCTTCCTGCACTCGCTTTTGGAACTGATTTTCCGAGAACAGATATATCTGAAATTACTACTTGTTCTTATTGATAATCTTTGTCTCCGTCTCACGGGTTGCAATATCAATATAACGAACAAACAAAGATACCTTATTGTCCGGGTTCAGATTCTCCCAGAGAGTCGCTGCGAACTCCTCCAGGCTGTCCGGAATCTCGATCTTCTTCGGCTCCCCCTCAAAGCTCGGAAGCGGGTTGCCGTCATGCATATAGGTATGGATGAAATGTCCCTCGCCTGCAACCGGTTTCTCATACGCATATGTATAACGATGGCAGGAATCCGGGTTGCCGTCGTTAGACTTGAGAATGGACATCGCATAGTTGTAACCGCCATCCTCGATGTGCAGGATACCAGAAATACGAGGGGTATAGTTCGGTGCATCCGGCTCAAATTCGCGGCTTCTAAGGGACTGCTCAAAGGTCATCTGGCGATCCATTCCCTCATAAATGGTATCGGTCTGGTCGCCGTTGGTCACGATCGTTTTATTTCCCAGCACACGGACCGGTGCATAGATAATCAGGCTCGGATCTTCCAGCTTCGCCGGATCAAATGCCTGTGTGCGGATGCCTTCTCCTTCTTCCACAAACACACGATTGCGGCTGTTCTCGCTTCTTCCCATGATAAAGTACGCCGTAACCGCCTTCTTTCCGTCCGGAGTACGTCCAATGATAATTCCGCGTCCCGGATAAGAATTATTTTTCAGTTCCTCTGCTATCGATACAGTCTTCATAATGGCAAAGCTTCCTCCTTCATTGTGGTGCAATCTTTCACTACTTTATATTGTACCACAATCTTTTCTCATTTCCAGTTAGATTTATTGATTTGTATTCAGAAGCATTGCTTATATATTACATCATCATTATTCTTTATTCTAATAAGCGTTCGGTACTTTGTACATACTTCCCCTACTATCTCTTTGTACAGAAAATAGTAATCCTCCCACCCAGCAGGCTGTCATGGTGTTTTTGCACGCTTTCAAAAGTCTACTGATTTTTTCATTTTCTTGCATTGCTTCTCTATTTATATTATAATTCAAAATTGCAGGTCCAGGCAAAATCCCTTATAGATTTGTTTTTAACTAAAGGCTTCCGCCATCTTTATATTACAGATACAACCACAGGAGGAATCTATGATTTTATCTTGCAGCAATATTTCAAAAGCATTCGGTACGGAGGAAATCCTCAAGCACGTATCGTTTCATGTAGAAGATCACGAAAAGGCCGCCATCGTCGGCATCAACGGAGCCGGTAAATCGACTCTTTTGAAAATAATTGTCGGAGAACTCGCAGCAGACGAGGGCTCCGTGACCATCGCCAAGGGCAAAACGCTCGGTTATCTGGCGCAGCACCAGGATCTGCACAGCCAGACCACGATTTATGACTCTCTTCTGGAGGTCAAGCGTCCGATTCTGGAGATGGAACAGCAGATCCGCACGCTGGAGCTTCAGATGAAGCACGCCGAGGGTGATGAGCTGGAAAATATGCTTAACACTTACAGCCGCTTAAACCATGAATTTGAGCTTTTAAATGGTTACGCCTGGCAGAGTGAGATCACCGGCGTCTTAAAGGGACTCGGCTTTGTCGAAGAAGAGTTTTCCAAGCCAGTTTCCGAACTTTCCGGCGGACAGAAGACGCGAGTCTCCCTCGGTAAGCTCCTGCTCTCCAAGCCGGATATCATCCTTTTGGACGAGCCGACCAACCACCTGGATATGGAATCCATCGCCTGGCTGGAAACATATTTGATGAACTATGCCGGAACGGTCATCATCGTCGCCCACGACCGCTATTTTCTGGACCGCGTCGTAACCAAGATCGTCGAATTGGACGGCGGCGTCGCCACCTCGTTCCAAGGCAATTATACTGCTTACAGCGAGAAAAAGGCGATCATCCGCGCCGGTGTGCTCAAAGCCTACTTAAACCAGCAGCAGGAGATCCGCCATCAGGAGGAGGTTATTACCAAACTCAAATCCTTTAACCGCGAGAAATCCATCAAGCGCGCCGAGAGCCGTGAAAAAATGCTTTCCAAGATGGAAATTCTGGAAAAGCCAACCGAAATCAACGACGCAATGCACATCACGCTGGAACCGTGTGTGACCAGCGGAAATGACGTTCTCTCCGTCCACGAGCTTTCCAAGAGCTTTGACGGCATGACTCTCTTCACGAATCTGAATTTCGAGGTAAAACGCGGCGAGCGCATCGCCATCATCGGCAACAACGGAACCGGCAAGACCACCATCCTCAAGATGATCAACGGTCTTCTGACCCCGGACAATGGCGAGATCCGGCTGGGTTCCAAGGTTCACATCGGTTATTACGATCAGGAACATCAGGTCCTGCATATGGACAAGACTCTCTTTGACGAGCTGCAGGACACCTACCCGGACATGAACAACACGCAGATCCGGAATGTATTGGCGGCATTTCTCTTCACCGGCGACGATGTCTTTAAGCGCATCCGCGATCTGAGCGGCGGTGAGCGCGGACGCGTTTCCCTGGCGAAGCTGATGCTCTCGGAAGCCAACTTCCTGATCCTAGATGAGCCGACCAACCATCTGGATATCGCTTCGAAGGAGATCCTGGAAAACGCTCTGCTTCACTACACCGGAACCGTTCTCTATGTCTCTCATGACCGATATTTCATCAACAAGACTGCAACTCGGATTCTCGACCTGACGATGGGAACGCTGATCAATTATATTGGAAACTATGATTATTATCTGGAAAAGAAAGAGACGCAGGAAAAAGCGTATCTGGCTTCCGCCGCACAGGCTGCCAGCCACTCTGCGAAATCTTTAAGTTCTGGAAACGCAGGCGCTTCTGCTTCTCTGAACCCTGTAACTGGCGTAAATCCGGCTTCACTTCCCGGAAATAGCACCGCTATCCCAGCCGCTTCGTCCACTTCTGCTATAACTGGTGCAACCCAGACGGCAGCCGCCAACGCCTCTTCCGGCAAACTAGACTGGAAGCAGCAGAAGGAAGAACAGACGCGGCTCCGCAAGAAACAGAATGAATTGAAGCGGGTTGAGGAAGAAATCCACACGCTTGAAACCCGCGACCAGGAGATCGATGCCCTTCTCTGCGATGAGGCAGTCTTTTCCGATGTTCCGCGTTTGATGGAGCTGAATAAGGAGAAGGAAGAGCTGAATGCGAAATTGGAGGGGTTGTATGAAAAATGGGAGGAGTTGGCGGAGTAAAGGACTTTGAGAAAGGCTTCTAATTGCCACGAAAAGGAATTCTGAACGCCGCCGAAAGGGGAGTGTCCCCCACGTGGTAACTTACCGCAGTTTCCTGCTTATGTTTGTTCGCTTGCTTTCACTACACGCGTTCGCCTATATCGGACTTGCGTCCGCTCCATTCGGACACGTGTGTTCAAGATGCGTACAAACATAAGCGGAAACAGCTCTGAGCTACCATCTTGGAGGCACTCCCCTTTCTTAAGTTCATCCTGTTTTTAATGTAATTATTTTCTCTCAATCTAAGTTATTCGTTCTACTTCTATAATTTCTTTCTACTTAGAATGAATTTCCATTTTGAGATGCCGGTCCAACCTTAGTCTTCAAAGATTCATCCCCAGCTGGCCCGTTTCCACTTCCAGAAAATTCGGGATCTGAGTTCATCTCGATCTGGTCGTCTTCATCTGGTTTTTGTCCTTCCTGCCAGAAGCCGAGTTTGACTACATATTCATATAATTCTGGGCTGTCTTTTCGGATGTCGGTGCGGACGTCTTCGTCACAGCAGGCGGCGAAGAAGCTGCCAAACTGCATTTCTGGCTTGTCGTCAAAGTAGGATGGAAGCGGCTGCACCAAGCTGCTGCCAGTCAGATATTGTTCGAAATCGGTTATGGCACGTGAGACTTCTTCGTCACTTAATTGTGACGCAGCAAACTCGCCAAATGCCATCGCCAACCCCCGTGGCTTGGAAAATTTGATTTTTTTGTAGTGCACATCTGTATCGTAATTGACGAAATAGATTCCCTGATCGGTTTTCGGTGCGGAGAAATATGCCTTATCTGTATAGTACATCAGTTCCCAGCCGGATTCTGTAAAGCGTTTGACC
>JBNMLY010000127.1:0-6281 GCA_050875065.1 Otoolea sp.
CTTCTGGACCGACCGCGATCCGGTGACCAGCCAAATCATGGACGTAGAAGAGAGGTTCAGATTCGGGTGCCATCCAGGTAGAGAGACTGGAGTAGACAGCCCCAATGACCCTGAGGTTTTCGACTGGGTGCTTGGAGAATTCTTCCTTGCCGCTGTAGGCAGCAAAGGCAACATCACCACTGACGAGCCCCATATCAAACTGCCCGTTTTGAATATTTTCTACATTTGTATAGGAACCATTGGAGGCACTTAAATTTACCTTAAGCTGTTCATTGTGTTCACTCAGAACGGTGGCAATGGCACTTCCGACCGGATACATCGTACCGCCAGTGTCTGCAGTTCCGAGCGTCAGAACGTGTAATTCATCGGAGGATTCGTTCGGGTGTTCAGCATCTTTTCGAGTGGAAGAAGTGTTTCCGGTGCAACTGGAAAGTCCCAGCGCAAAAGTAAGAAGCATCAGAGGTGCCAATTGTGTCAGTCTTTTTTTTAGCATAATCCCACCTGTATTTTGTTGATATGTAAAGTGAATAAAGCAGTGCATTATCCACGCGGAGCGTTTTTTATTTAACAGGAAATTCCGATGGAACTTCCTGTTAAAAAAGGCGCTAACGTGCCTAAGATGCGCACTTGCGCGAAGATGTAGATTGTCGCAAGCGACCGCGCTCGGCGCGAGAAAGAATGTGCAAGGCACATTCTTTCTTGTTTCATATGATGCATTTTCCAGTAAAATAGACAAGCAGCTGTTCTGTCGAAGGCTGCATCGAACGGAAATGAAAAAATGAAAACGATTCTTTATAACAATATAACATAGAAAATATGGATTCGACAAGGAAAAGATGGAGTAGTGATAGATAGAAATTCCCTATGCCAATTTTAGATATGCGTTCGCTAAAACAGATATGTATATAAAAAGCAGAGACCGTCTTATGTGGGGGAGACGGTCTCTGCCATTCCAGTCATTATTTGGCGATAAAGCTGGAGAAGATAGAAAGGAAAATCGGATTGTAAATATCATCAATGATGACTGCGAAGGACGGGTAGAGAACCCATGCAACCGTGTGCCATCCATACTGATCCATAACGGCTTTCTCGTTTGCAACGGCGTTCGGACCTGAACCACAGCCCCATCCACAGTTACCAGCTGCCATAACGGCTGCACCGTAATCACGGCCGAATACGTTGAAAGATACGAAGATTGTAAACAGAGCAATCAGGATAGCCTGTGCAAGCAGGATAATACCCATTTGACCGGCAACCGGAGCCAGTTTTGTGATATCGGTTGTCATCAGAACGAGTGCCAGATAAAGCTCCAGGAACATATGCTCGATTGCATCAATTTCCGGAACTGGGAATTCCATTCCACAGGCATCCATGACGTTTCTTGCGATAGCACCAGCAAACAGACAGCCGATGAATTTCGGCATTTCGATCATCGGGATATTGTCTAACAGGCAGTAGATCGGCATACCAAGCGCTGCAACGAACAGAGACAGAGCAAATGCTTTGATCATACGTGTATTATTTAAGGTCGGTAATGTTCCGCTTTTCTCAGCTTCCGGTCTGTCATTCGGGTCTGCTTTCAGACCATGACGGGAAATCAGGAAAGCTGCAACCGGGCCGCCGATTAAGGAACCCATAATGTTACCCATGGTACCGGCCGCTACACCAATGGTAGTTGCATCCGGAGCGCCCATATTCTCAAAGATAGGACCAAATGCGGAAGCTGTACCAACACCGCCGGACATGGCAGCGGAAGAACACTGCAGAGCCAGAAGCGGATGAAGACCGATGGCGTTACCTACCAGGTAACCAACGATATCCTGAAGAGTAATCAGGGCACAGGCCGCAACGGCGATGATGATACAGAGCTTTCCACCTGCGTGCTTTAACATTTTGTAGCTGAAGCCGAAGCCGACGCACAGGAAGAATAAGTTCTGGCATAAGTCTTTCATGACTTTTGCATCAAAGGAGAAACCGATGATGCCGGAGCCCTTGATGATAGCGACAACAACAGAAAAGATGATACCGGATACAACCGGAGCCGGTATGGCATATTTCCGAAGCAGGGCACTGTGGGCAACAATTGCACGGCCAAGGAAGATAACGATGGCTGCAAAACCAAGTGTGGTCAGATACTCGAACTGGAATGTGGCAACCGCGCCATCGGCTGCCGGTGTGTATGTACCGAAGTATCCCATGATGTGTTCTAACATAGAACGTTCCCTCCATTCTTTTTAAGAATTTGTTTATTTCTTTTATAAATAGTTTAGAAGAATGAAGAAAAGAAGTCAATTTAAGTAATTTTAAATAGACTTTTGTAAGTATTGTAAATAAAAATAGTCATAAAAAGGTGACTGCGGTACAGGTATGGTTCTATGGTAAAACCATACAGGCGCAGTCACGGAAAGAGGGAAAGAATTGCCGGATTGATGAAACGGAGGTGGTTACTTATTTATTTCCATGGCGATATTTGATAGATGGGCGTCCTCCGGTCTGGTAATCAATGGTGCTGACAAGCTCACCGGTTTCCACTAAGTAATTTAAGTAACGCCGGACGGTAATGCGGGAAAGATGGACCTGCTCGGAAATCTGTTCACTGGACCAGACGGCATCTTTCTTATCCGCAAGAAAATCGCGGATCATATTTAACGTATGCTCGTTCAAGCCTTTTGTCAGATGAGCGGAGGATGTGGAAGCGTCTGGGAGTGAAAAAAGACGGTCGATGTCAGCCTGCCCCATATCAGACGAGCTTTTGGATAACTCATCCTGGCGGGTGGCGAACCGTTCCAGAGCCGCCTTGAAGCGGTCATATTCAAAGGGCTTGACTAAGTAATCAACAACGCCCCGGGAGACGAGCCTGCGTATGGTATCCGCATCATTGGCGGAGGTTACCATGATGACAGAGGGGGTCATGCCGGCGGCGTGAAGCTGGTCAATAAATTCGTCGCCGTTCATCTGCGGCGTATAATAATCAAGGATGATCAGATCGACGGATTTGTTTTTTAAATATTGAAGCGCCAGAATTCCGTTCTTAAAGGTGGCTTCCACATGGAAGGACGGAGTCAGCTCTACATACTGTTTGTTGATGGAGGCGACCATCGGGTCGTCTTCTATAATAATTACTTTATACATGTGCATTTGTCTCCTTTCTGGTAAAAGTCAGGGTAAAGCAGGTCCCTTCCCCCGGTTCTGTGTCTATCTCGATGGTTCCGCCGTATTCCTCCACTAGCTGGTAAATTAGATAAAGTCCGGTTCCCCGGTTTTCTCCCTTGGATGAAACTCCTTTTTCAAACATGTGATCGATCAAATCAGAAGGAATTCCGCGGCCGGTATCTTCGCAGGTTACGATGTTGACATCCGGGCGGCAGTAGATGCTGACGTGAATTTCCCGTGGACGCTCGGAATGCTCAAACCGCTCCGGATCGGAGGCCGGAAGATGAGATTCGGTGCGTTCTGATTGGGATGGATTCGAAGAGTCCGAATCTGGTACGTCTTCCGGGGAAGACGGGGCAATGCGGTCGTGATTCAGCTCTTCAATGGCATTTTCCAGAAGATTTCCCAGGATTGTGACGCAGCAGTCAACCGGGAGCAGCAGGTCGTGATCCCGGCAGGTGCTGTCCGGACTGACCTGGAGACGGATACCGAGTTCGGCTGCGTGCATCATTTTTCCGATTACCAGGGCGCAGATTTTGGGAACACGGATACAGTTGGCAGTCTCACGGACAGACTGGCTGGAGACGAGGCTGCTGTTGGTGATAAAATCCATGGCCTGCTGAATCTCCCCAGTCTGTAAGTAGCCGAGAATGATGTGCAGTTTATTTAAAAATTCATGGTTGAAAGCACGCAGGGTATCCAGCATATTGTGAGCGCCGGAAAGCTCATCGGAAAGACGCAGGAGGTTCGTGCGGTCAAAGAAAACGACCAGGATCCCCCGCAGGGCCTGCTTGCTGCGTCCATGGATCGGAATCTCCTTGACAACCAGCTGGCGGCCCGCGAAGCTGACGGCGTCATGGGTCATGATTTCTCCGGTCTGCATGACGTGTTCAAAGGAAGTCTGCGGGAAAAGTTCCTGAATTGAAAGGTGCGTGAGCGGGGCGGCGGATTTTCCGAAAAGATCCGTGGCTTTCTGGTTGGCAAAGAGGATTTTTCCGTTTGAATCCGTGGCAACCAGCCCTTCATCGAGCGAATTCATGACTTCATCCTGCCGTGTATAGATACTGACCAGTTCTTCCGGATCGTACCCAAGCAGGGAATCACGCAGCAGTGCCAGGACTGTGTGGGTCAGGGAAAAGCTTACGATCATCATGATCAGAAAGACTCCTATATGAAAGAAAAGCAGATACCGGTGCTGGGCGGATAACGTGGCAGTGAACAGGGATACCATGACAAAGCCGATGATTTCGCCGTCTTTCTTTTTGACGGCATGAAAGGCGCGGCGCTGCATGCCATGGGTGCCGTATCCGGTTGTGATGTATGGCTCACTTCCGGAAAGAATGGCGTCCTCATCCCCTGCGACATAGGAATCACCGGTTTTCAGGCGATTGGTGTGGTAGAAACGCAGACCGTTTTTATCGCTGATAACGATGACGTTGATGTCGGGAATATTGGAGGAGAGGGAATCCAGATCCTGGCTTAACGTCGGATCCGGGTAGCCGTTTTCAAGCATGGTTTCTACATCTGGAATGGCAGCGATGTAGGAGGCGGTTCCGCTGATCAGCTTATCCATATCCTTTCTCTGCCGGGAAATATCAAAAAACAGAGTGAATCCAAGAGAGATCAGCACGGTGGCAGCGGAGAGAAGCAGAAATGAACGGAACAGGCGCTGCTCCAGGGCTGTTTTTCCTTCCATTAATTTCATAACAGGTAAACCTCCGGAATAAATTTGCATCTATTATAGTAAAAAAGGGAACGATGTGCAAGAATGGCCTTGTGTCCGGAAATGAGGATGTGAAAGCATCTCATATACGGAGGCAGAAGAGAGAAAATGTATAAAAGGAATGAGGAAATTTGCATAAGGTGAAAAACGTGATGCAAAAAGCCTCGGGAAAAGGTTGAAATTATAGAAGAGATCGATTAAAATAAAAATAGTTTGAATTAGAGCAGTTGGTCGAAAAATTATGCAAAATTAAGGCTGACAGCACAAAATTCCATTTAAGATATGATGATCTGTCGGAGTTGTGCGCGGTAAGAGTGAAAATGCTGAATATTTGCTGCAAAATTTACAAAAAACCACTTGCTATTTTAGGAAAAATTGGGTACAATACAAACAGGGTTGATTAATATTTAACAATCATGAAGATGAATTCTAGGAGGAATGAGATCATGGCAGTAAAAGTTGCAATTAATGGTTTTGGTCGTATTGGTCGTCTGGCTTTCAGACAGATGTTTGGCGCTGAGGGTTACGAAGTCGTAGCTATCAACGATCTGACAAATCCGAAAATGTTAGCTCACCTGTTAAAGTATGATTCTGCTCAGGGCAGATACGATGGACATACGGTAGAAGCTGGCGAAGATTATATTGTAGTAGATGGCAAAAAGATTACTATCTACGCAAAGGCAAACGCTGCTGAACTTCCGTGGGGCGAGATTGGTGTAGATGTAGTTCTGGAGTGTACCGGATTCTATACCTCCAAGGCAAAAGCACAGGCACATATCGATGCAGGCGCTAAGAAAGTTGTTATCTCCGCACCGGCAGGCAATGACCTTCCGACTATCGTATACAATGTAAACCACAAGACACTGAAACCGGAAGATAAGATTATCTCCGCAGCGTCCTGTACAACCAACTGCTTAGCTCCGATGGCAAAAGCATTAAACGACTATGCTCCGATTCAGTCCGGTATCATGTCCACCATCCACGCTTACACAGGCGATCAGATGATTCTGGATGGACCGCACAGAAAAGGCGATTTAAGAAGAGCAAGAGCAGGCGCTGTCAACATCGTTCCGAACTCCACTGGTGCTGCAAAAGCAATCGGTCTGGTTATTCCGGAATTAAACGGCAAGCTCATCGGTTCCGCACAGCGTGTTCCGGTTCCGACTGGTTCCACCACCATTCTGACAGCCGTTGTTAAGAAAGCTGACGTTACCAAGGAAGCTATCAACGAGGCTATGAAGGCTGCTCAGACTGAGTCCTTCGGCTACAACGAGGATGAGGTCGTTTCCTCCGATATCGTAGGTATCCGCTATGGTTCCTTGTTCGATTCTACACAGACCATGGTATCCCCGATCGGTGATGACTTATATCAGGTACAGGTTGTTTCCTGGTATGACAACGAGAA
>JBNMLY010000128.1:0-6267 GCA_050875065.1 Otoolea sp.
GGATTCTACGGTTTTTAACCAGCGCTAAAACCATCCTGAAGCTGAGACGTTCCTCGATGCGTCTTTCCGCCCGGAGAGTCCGAAAAATTGTCGGGCTCGGACTGTCCGGTTTCACGATGGCGATCACAAACTGCACGGTCCAGATCATGTGCAACGCGACCTTACAAGTATACGGCGGCGATCTCTACGTCGGCGTTATGACCGTTATCAACTCCATCCGCGAAATTGCAACGCTTCCTGTTACTGGCGTTACCCACAGTTCTCAGCCGGTGCTCGGTTTCAATTATGGCGCGAAAGAATACGGACGTGTTAAAAAGGCGATCGTCTTTACCTCTTTTATCGCAATCTTATATACAACCGGCATCTGGCTGATTGTCGATGGTTTCCCGGCATTCTTTATCCGTATATTCAATCAGGATATCGAACTCATCGCGGCGGGTATTCCGGCGATCCGTTTATACTTTTTCGGATTCTTTATGATGTCGCTCCAATTCTCCGGACAGTCAATTTTCGTCGGTTTAGGAGAATCGAAAAAAGCGATCTTTTTCTCCATTTTCCGGAAAGTCATCATCGTCGTCCCGCTGACCATCCTGTTACCAGGTGTGTTTGGAATGGGAACCAACGGCGTATTCGCCGCCGAACCGATTTCTAACTTTATCGGAGGTATCGCGTGCTATGGCACGATGCTTTTCACTATCTGGAGAAAATTAACGAAGCTGCAAGGACAGGGACTCCGTTGACGAACCGGGAGCTTTTATCCATCTCCCGAATTTACATCTACTTAATTTTTATAAAATAACGCCCAAAAGTGGAACTGGTTCTTTCGAGATTATAAGGGAAGAATCGGTTCCATTTTTTTAGAATCGTTAATATATAAGGCTCCCTGTACGATAATATAACAAAGGGGGCATTGCAGCAAAACGGTATGATAAGGACGTCGTATATATCAAAATCCAGTTTACAGATTCCGCAATCGTAAGTAGAACTGTCTCACGCGGATATATTACCGTCAACGGGAATCACATAGAACTCTCCGAGGACACCAAGAAAAAACTAATCGAAACCGACAAACAGGCAGAAGCAGACCGAATGCGCGCGTATAACGAATATATTATGCAACACGATATGGCGGTCGCACAACAGCAAAGCGAAACCTGGAAAAAGGCAACCAAAGACTCCGCAAAAGCCTTGGAAATTGCAGCAAAATTATCCAGCGGTAAAAAAATAACAAGCAGTGAAGCACAGCAGCTCATGAAATTCAATCCACAGCTATATGCGATGGCCATGAGCGCCGCAGCAATGGCAAAATCACTTGGGGAGCATCAAAGTACAAAACAGGTTAAAAGCGATCGGGATGATTACGTATCAGAAATGAAAAACGATGGCGTGGAATGGTCCCAATTTGAATGGAAAACCTACGAAAGCCAGATGACGGTATCTTTGAATGGAGAAAGCAAAATAGAGGATGTTTCAGGTGCGTGTAATGTAATAAATTATGGAAAAGAGCCGTAAACAAGATTCTTCTCGCATACGAAAAAATGAGAGTATGAAAAAGTCTCTGTAAATAAGATTCTTCTATGATTAGAATGGCTAAAGGCTTGCAAAACCAGGCTTTTAGCCATTCCTCTATAAGCGTGCCGTTTCTTTAAATCGCTCTCTTCCATCCATCATACCACGCTTTTATCTTAAACCCCTCCCCCTACTTCTCAACCATCCGAATCAACAGCTCCAATATTTTAATTGCAGCCTCTTCTTCCCGCATCCATACATGATAAACCACCTTCATTTCCTCCAAAACTGCGCTTCCGTCCGCTATCTCATAAAAGCGTGCATCTACTTTTTCAATGACAGATTCATCCGGTGCATCCTCTTCCATAAAACATATACTCTCTTTATAGACTCCTTCCTTCTTGCCACTCATAACTTCCCCTAGCACTACACTCCCAAAATTTTCCAGTCTGCAGGGCGGCAGCTTAAACTCTTCCAGAACGGAATCAAACAGTCTCTTTACTTCATCCGACGCCGTTTCCCGTTTTGTTAAATAATCATCGATCGCCTCAAACAGTCGTTTCATCTGCCTCTTCAATTCCATCGGCACCTGGAGATAACGGCTATCTAATTCTATCCTCCGCCACTCAGCATACTGTGGATGCGGTTTTATCGTCTGACACCCTGCCTCAAATTCAATATAGAAAGGATATGGATTTTCTATCAATATGTTTCTGTGGATGTTTACAAGTTCATCGTACAGCGGCCGATAAATCTCCTGCGCTCTTTTCCTGTTTAATTCTTCCTTTCTCTGCTGTATATTGACCCATACAGACCCAAGCAGCGTAAAAACAGCACCAACAAATGCGCCTAGCAATGTTCCAATGATCCCTAATAAAGTTTGGGAATCTGCTCGCGTGAAAAGATTTAATTCTCTTAACAACATCGCAAATACAAACAGGGAAAAAATCACGCCACATATATAAATATAAACTTTAAATTTACTGCAATAATATTTTAATTTTAACAATGTCATAAATTCTCACTTCTCTTTGTAATGAATGGGTGCATAAAAACAGGACTATCAGACTTATAATTCTAATAGTCCTGCTCCCTTAATCCTGTTTATTCTGTACAATCTTCATTGCCAACTCTCATATTTGCAACACAAAAAGGGAAAACCTCCTCTTCCCCTACCTCTGTCTCGCCTTAAACGCCCGATCAATCTCCCGCTTTGCATCCTTCTTTGCCAAATCATCTCTCTTATCATACAGCTTCTTACCACGTGCCAGACCAATCTCTACCTTTACGAGACTTCCTTTAAAATACACCTGCAGCGGCACCAGCGTATAACCTTTTTCTTTGATCTTTGACATCAGGCGGCGGATCTCCAGTTTGTGCAGAAGGAGTTTTCGCACACGCAGCGGATCTTTATTAAAGATATTTCCCTTCTCATACGGGCTGATGTGCATACCGAATACATACACCTGACCGTCGCTCTCGATCTTGATAAATGCCTCCTTGATGCTGCATTTACCCATGCGGATCGATTTGACCTCTGTGCCAAATAACTCAATTCCGGCTTCAAATTTATCATCGATAAAATAATCATGGTAGGCTTTTTTATTGTTCGCCACCATCTTGATTCCTGCTCCCATTTTTATTCCTCTTTTCCTCTATCTATAAAACAAAATGATTGATCTCTATCAAAATCACGTTTACATTCATCTGTACTATCAGCCCGCCTGAACAAACAACTTCATTCAAAACTCAAAAGTCGCTATCCATTCAAAAGCCTGCTACCTGTGAACAGTATAACATTCCCGTCAGTCTCCCGTCAAGAAGCGCCTTGAAGGTAATATCATTCACAAGTAAACTCTTTGGAAACCGAAAGTTCAACCTCTACACCCGCTCATGCCCGCATGAGCGGGAACCCTTGAACTCTGCACTCTTCTGTGATAAAGTAGTACAGGCAACTGTTCATCTGCTCCACACATTTCCTGTGGAAACATACGAAAACTTTAAGCAATCGTAAAACCTCGAACAATTACCATAGAAATACATACCAGGAGGTTTCTTGACATCATGGACTGCTCAAACACATTACCCAACAGTCAAACCACCGCATCCGCTGCCAAGCGCACGGAAACGGTTACTCTTCCCCGCCCGTGGGGCTTTGCAGCTCTCGCGCTTGCGGTCTGTATCAACAGCTTCGGCGTCGTGCTGATGCTGTATTCTAATGCCGGTATCTCGGCTATCTCAAGCGTTCCTTACGCGTTCTCCGAAGTTTTCCCGCGTCTCACACTCGGAACCTGGACCTATATCTTCCAGGGACTTCTGATCGCCAGCCTGATGATTCTCCGTAAAAAATTTGTGCCGACGTATCTGTTCAGTTTCGTGGTAGGATTTATTTTCAGCGAACTGCTGGATGTGCATGAAGCGTGGATTAATATCCTGCCGACGGCGCTTTCGTGGCGGATTCTCTACTTTATCGTAAGCTATCTGCGTCTCTCCCTCGGAATTGCCCTGTCAAACCGCTGCGGCCTTCCGATCGTGCCAACCGACCTGTTCCCAAGAGAACTCTCGCAGATCACAAAGATTCCATATCCGCGCATCAAGGTTTCTTTTGATGTTATCTGCCTTGCCGTTACCGCTGGACTGACGCTTTTCTTCCTGCATCGTCTGGACGGGCTGGGAATCGGAACGATTCTGGCTGCGTTTACGATGGGAAAGGCGATTGGGATGGTTGGAAATGGGCTGGATGGGGTGTTCCGGCGGTATATTGTTCATTAAATATTGCCCCCGCAACCCGGTCGAAAAGATGGGATGGCAGATTTGCGACAGCTGTGTTCAAGATGTGTACAATTCCGATTCTGAACGCTGGCTCTGCAAATCTGCCATCCCATCTTTTCTATTTCCAGTACACCGCCGGCATAAAATCAATCGTTCTCGCATACCGGTCGCACGCGGTCACGCGGACGCGGATGGTCTGGCCGAGTTTATACGTCTTTCTCGTCATCTCTCCGACCAGTTCATAGTGCGCTTCGTCGAATACGAAATAGTCGCCTCGCAGTTCATTGACATGAACCAGGCCTTCAACTGTATTCGGCAGTTCCACATAAAAGCCCCAGTTGGTGACACCGGAAATGACTCCTTCGAATTCTTCTCCGATGTAATGTTCCATGTACTGGACTTTCTTCATCTTATCGGTCTCGCGCTCGGCCTCGTCGGCGCGGCGCTCCAGTGCGGAGGTCTGGACAGCTACTTCCGGCAGGATTTTTTCAAAATGTGCCGTTCTTCGTGCATCCATATTACCATGCAGGCACTCCTTGATGATCCGGTGGATCTGCAGATCCGGGTAACGGCGGATCGGGGAGGTGAAATGGGTGTAATATTTCGCTGCCAATCCGAAATGACCGGAATTTAAGGTCGAATATTTCGCCTGCTTCATCGAACGCAGCGTCAGACGGCTGAGCAATGCCTCCTCCGGCGTGCCCTCAATCTTTTCAAGCAGCTTCTGCAGCTCTTTCGGGTGGACTTCGCCGCCCGGCATCCGCAGCGTATAGCCAAAGTTATTGATAAAGGTGCCGAGTTTTGCCATTTTCTCTTCGTCCGGTTTCTCATGGATTCGGTAAAGGAACGGCATTTCCTGCCAGTAGTAGTCTTCCGCTACCGTCTCGTTCGCCATCAGCATGAAATCCTCGATGAGCTTCGTCGCTGCATTGCGCTCATACGGCTTGATCTCGATCGGACGTCCCTTGGCGTCGAGGATAATCTTGCTCTCCGGGAAATCGAAGTCGATCGCGCCGCGCTCCTGCCGTCTCTTTCGGAGAAGCTGCGAAAGTTCTTTCATTTGCAGGAATAAATCCACAAATTCCTTATATTTCTCCTTTGTCTCTGCGTCGTCATCCGTGATGATCGCATTTACCGCCGTATAGGTCATCCGACGATCAACGCGGATCAGCGTCTCCGCGATCTCATGTCCGACCACGACGCCTTTCTCATTGATCTCCATGATACAGCTCAGCGCCAGACGATCCTCGCCCTGATTCAACGAACAGATGCCATTTGACAGCTTATGCGGCAGCATCGGAATCACGCGATCGGTCAGGTACACACTGGTTCCGCGTTTTAACGCCTCCCGGTCAAGCGGACTGCCCTCGCGGACATAATTCGTCACATCCGCGATGTGTACGCCAAGCCGGTAGCCCTGCTCCGTCTTTTCCAGTGTGATTGCATCATCCAGATCCTTCGCTTCCTCGCCGTCGATCGTGACGGTCGGCAGCTCGCGCAGATCCTTTCGTCCCACCTTGTCCTCCTCGCGGACGGCATCCGGGATCTCATCAAGCTGCGCCATGACCTCCGGTGGAAATTCCTCCGGCAGTCCGTATGCTTTCACAATCGATAAAATATCGACGCCCGGATCGTTCATATGTCCGAGAATGCTGGTGATCACGCCCTCCGGCTTCTTGTCCGGGCTGTTTCCGTAATCCTTGATCTTCACGATGACTTTATGGCCGGTCACGGCCCCCGCGTCACAGCCCTGCGGGATGAAAATGTCGCGCGAAATCCGTGGATTATCCGGAATCACAAAGCCGAAACCGCCGTTTTTCTCATACAGGCCGACCAGCTCCTGATTCGCGTGCTCCAGTATCCGCACGATACTTCCCTCAGCTCTTCGTCCGCCGTCGCTCTCCTGCTCGATCACAACCAGCACCTTGTCGCCGTGCATCGCGCCCTTTGTCTTTTCACGCGGAATGAAGACGTCCTGCTCACGCC
>JBNMLY010000129.1:0-6192 GCA_050875065.1 Otoolea sp.
CCTGTATACACTCCGGAAAAAGGGTGCCACCAAGCAGCAGGAGTTTCGTATGCCCCTGCATCAGCGTTTTTACCAGCGGTTCGGCCACTTTCACTTCTTCCAGCCGGTAACAGAGAATCATCTCATACTCCTCCAACGGATGCTCTATATGTTCCGGGGTTGATAATTCTGCACTTTTCCCTAGAGAGGTCGCTATATCCGCTAAAATCCGCAATTCGCCCAATTCATCCTCTGAAATACTTTCTCCATGCAAGATGAGCAGCTCCGAAGCCTTTTCCGGCACCGTCACCCCACTCCCGTCCCCCGCCCATACCTGCGCCGGAAAGAGAACTCCTATCAGCCAAATAAGACACAGCCCCCCAAACAGCCGCTTAAACATCATATTGTAACTCACTGTCCACCCTTTTCTTGAATTCGATTGCATTGGCAATCCCTTCCTCGTATTCAACACACGCCATTCTCAAATCCACTCGGATCGATTTGTCTACAATCCCCGAAAATGCGTCTTTCTGGTAACAGTTCTCCTGAATCCGTTTACGCACAAAGGCAGCCCCCTCCTGATTGCAGGTAAGAAGGATGGCAAATTCGCCGGTTTGAGAATCCAGCGCATAGCAGCGATCTTCAATCCGCACCGTATTGGACAGGATTTCCGCCAGACGCTGTATCATCTGCCCATAAGAATTGCGGCTTAAAATACGGTACAACTCATCGGAATACCGGAGCCGTACAATCATCAGGCTAATCGGCGTCTGATTACGCGTACAGTATGCAATTTGCCGCTGTAGGTCAATATACAGTGCCCTTAAATTATACAGACCGGTTAGGGAATCCAGCAATACGACCGATTCCATCTCCCGATTCAGCAGCTCGTTCGTCTGTTCAATCCGGTATAGTTCATGGACAAATAACTGGATCCCGGCAAGCGACACCAGCGGCAGAAGCGCCCACATATAATCTGTTTTTAAAATTTCCACCTTTTCCACCAGCGCCTCAAAAAGCGTATACACCATAAATGCCAACATATGAAATCCGGTCAGGCCGGCAGAGAGATAGCGGAACCGGTAGGCCGCCAACAGGCTCTCCGCCCCCACAAATGCAAACAGAATGATATATTCCACACGTTTCGTCCCTGCAAATGCGATCGTGAGCGCCGCCCCCATCCAGGCAATCAGAAACAGGGCAATCCCCATATCCTGTATCAGGCTACTGGTCCGGCGACGCGCCAGGTCGCGGTGCAATTTTTTAACCGGAACCATCTCCACTTTATTCATTCGTTTCCTCCTCTTGCTTCTTCCAGTATATTCAATCGGTGCAAAAGTTCCGATACGGCAAACAGAAGCAGACAGTCGATGCTGAAGCCTGCAATCAAATTATATTGCGCCAACTGTGCGTCTCCACTCCGACAGACGACTTCCGCCAAATGCAGCAGCGCCACCGAACAGACAAGCAGCGTCGTACATCCATACACATAATAAAACCGGTCCATCTTTTTCCGGTTCCGCCACCCTTTTTGGGACATAACGGCGCATGCAATCTCCAGCAAAAACACAAACGCAACCGTATGCGGGAACGAGCGTGCTTTCAGGATGCTGTACGCCGCAAAAAAAATGCTCTTTCCCTGCCGCGGCATTCCCGCCGTATTTTCATAATTTCCGCAATATTCCCTTCGAAGGTTCATCGCTGATCGCGCCCCCAGATCCAGCATGGAAAGCATGGACGCTGGATGCCGCGCATAATAAAGCACAATGTCCGCCGTCGTATAATGATCCAGAAACCCATTCTGTAAATAAAATTCTTCTTCCTCTGTCAGTGCATATCGATCATACAGGGATACATCCGCCAAAAGTGCATACGACTCCTCCATTCCAAATTCGTGAACCGTTTTAGATGGCTGATCCGACTGAAGCAGAATTCCCCGCGTCATCGCATGAACCCGGCTTGTCTCATCAAAATCATCTTCTATCCACAACAAACTGATAACAGCCGCTACCAAGCATAGCAATGCGACCAGCACAATTCCCTGCCTTTCCGTCCTCCGCTCTGCCGCCCGCAGCTGAAACATGCAGTAAAATGCAACCGCAATCCCAATCATAAAACAGTGCTGCCGCGTCATACAAAGCATCCAAGTTCCCGTCAAAACTGCCAGCCAAAAAAACACCGAATACCTAGATGGCTTTTGCAGCATCATACATCCACCAAACAGATAACACAGTGCAATCATATACACAGCCTCCGGGTATAAAGAATTAAAATAGGAAAGACACGATACATCCACCAAGACGGCCGTACACATAACCGCCAGCACACATTTCTCTACGAACGAATTGACGCGGCTGATAACCGCTGTACTAAAAATCGCCCAGGCCGGCAGAGCAAGCACCAGGTAAATCAAAGACAGAAAACGTATATCAAAGACAGAATCCCTTGTGAACCAAAAATCCATTGCTTTGGCCAAACGGATTAGCAGCAATTGAAACGAGGCATCCCCTGTCTCTGCAGCACGCACTTGATACATACGGGTAAAATAATCATTTGCATTTTTCAAATCAGCTTCCCGATACAGGAGACCCGCATTCTGCATTGTCCGGGTTACGCTTCCATCATTGGCAACGCCCAGGCATCGCGGAAGCCACAACATCAACACCGCTACGACTACCAGGGTTGTCAGAATCGCCAGCACAAAACGGCTGTCCGGCCACCGCCCGGAAAATGTTCGGTTTCCACGCCGGTACAGAGCTACCAACCATGCCCGAACAGACCGTGCGCCCCTCCAGACACGCAATCTCCAGTTTTTCTTTCCACATTTCTTCTCTTCAAGGCTCTCAGTCGCTTCCCTGTCCTGCCATTCCATGCTATTCTCCCTATAAAAAAGGCTGCAATCAAACACGATTGCAGCCGAACTACCTTAATGTAGGCATAACTATCCCGGTAATAATACTACCTGATGTCTCATCTATTTCTACATTTTAGGCTTCTATGCTTTGCGTCCCTGTATTTCTACAGGTTTGCCAAAAGTTCTTGTTCTTCATTTTACACGATTTTTATCTTCTTTACAAGTATACTACGGACAATTTTCCTGTTTTCCCTTGTTTTTTGCCAGTTTCGGGCACAGCGCAAACGCTGCCACACCGGCCGCAAAGATAAAAAGCGAGATAAACTGGGAAGTTGACAGACTCCCCACTGCCCCACGGTTTAAGTCTCCTCGGAAAAATTCCAGCACAAACCGCCCAAGACTATAACAAATCAGGTACATTGACACGATTCTTCCCTGTGTCTTACATTTCTTCGCCAGATACAGAAGAAAGATACAGTGCAGGAAATCCAATGCACTTGAGATAAGCTGGGTCGGAACCAGCGGAATATTATTCGGGGCGAAGTCTGAATTATGGAACACAATCGCAAAGTGGCTGTGTGTCGGCATGCCATAGCAGCACCCCGCCAAGAAACAGCCAATCCGTCCAAATCCCTGCGCCAGCGCAACCGAAGGCATGACCAGATCCGCATACTGGAAAAATGAAATATGCTTGATCCGGCTCAACACATAACCGCCCAGCACGCCACCGATGATACCGCCGTACACTACGAATCCGTCACTGATGTCCAAAAGCTTTTTTGGATTTGCCAGAATCTCATCCAAGATCGTGATATAGTATAGCAGTTTTGCCCCCAAAAGCCCACACACGACGCCCCATATGGCAATTGAGAGAATAATATCAACATCCATTCCACGCCTGTTCGCCCGATACTCCGCCAGGCTGTACGCAGCGATGATGCCGATACCGATCATCAGTCCATAGCCGTGGATCGTGATGCTGCCGATTGTGAATAAGTCATTTTTCATGAAACGCTATATCCTCCATTTGATTCTTTTGTTCTCGTAACGATTTTTGATTATATCATTATTTGAATAAAAAGACAAACGTTAATAGATGGGAGAAAAATAACGAAAAAGCACAGAACCATAGTTCTCTGAAAAGCCATCCTATGATCTGTGCTTTTTATTCCTAGCGTGCCCGAAATTTCTTCTATAAAATTCCCCGCTTATTCATATCTCTGTTCCAAATGGCACCTTACGCCTCTTCCCGTTCTTCCTCCGGCAGCAGGTTTGTCATACTCTTTAAGCTGATCGCCAGGGTCGAGCTGTTGTGCAGCAGCGCCGACATAGACGGTGTGATGATACCCGCCACGCCTAACAGAATCAGGCCTAAATTGAAGCCGATGACGAAGCGGTAATTTCCATGGATACGCTTCATCAGATCCATGCTCAGATGGCGCAGAAGTACTACCTCATCCAGGGAATCCTTCTTGATCATGATATCCGCGATCTCTCTGGCGATCTCCGCGCCCTCACTGACCGCGATGCCCGCGTCTGCCGCTGACAGAGCCGGTGAATCGTTGATGCCGTCGCCGATCATGATTACCTTATGGCCTTTCGCTTTCTCTTTCTCGACAAAGCGCGCCTTATCCTCTGGAAGTACCTCGGAGAAATAATCGTCCACGCCGACCTTCCTCGCGATCGCCGCCGCGGTCCGCTCGCTGTCGCCGGTCATCATGACGATGCGCTTAAATCCTGCCTCTTTTAGCTGGCGGATCACAGCCGGCGCCTCCTCACGCAGCGGATCCTCAATGCAGATAACAGCTGCCAGCTGCCCGCCGATTGCCATGTAAAGGTGGGAGCAATTTTCGGGGAGATTGTCAAATTTTTCTCTTCCCCTCTCTGGAAGTGTGCATCTCTCATCCTCAAAGACGAAATGGTGACTTCCGATCACGACACGTTCTTCGCCCACATAGGTCGCAATACCGTGCGCCACGATATAATCCACTCTCGAGTGCATCTCCTCATGTACCAGATGACGTTTTTTCGCCGCCTGTACAACTGCGTTGGCCATCGAGTGTGGGAAATGCTCTTCCAGGCAGGCTGCGATACGAAGTAGCTCATCCTTCTCCATGCCGTTGAAGGATACCACATCGGATACAACCGGTTTTGCCTTGGTCAGGGTTCCGGTCTTGTCAAATACGATCGTCTCCGCCTCGGCAACTGCCTCCAGGAACTTGCCGCCCTTTACCGTAATGTGATGCTGATTTGCCCCGCGCATCGCGGACAGAACTGCCAGAGGCATCGCCAGCTTCAGCGCACAGGAGAAATCAACCATCAAGATAGACAGTGCCTTTGTCACGTTCCGGGTCAGCAGGTAAGTCAGTGCTGTACCACCCAGACTCCACGGAACAAGTGAATCTGCCAGATTTGCCGCTTTGCCTTCGACGGAAGATTTCAGTTTCTCAGAATCCTCGATCATCTGTACGATTCGCTCATAACGGGTGGAGCCTGCGGATTTTTCTACCTTAAAGGTAATTTCGCCCTCTTCCAGAGCCGTTCCTGCGTAAACATAGCTGCCCGGTTCCTTTCTGACTGGCTCGGATTCGCCGGTCATCGAAGCCTGGTTGACCATCGCTTCACCGCTCACAACCACACCGTCCAGCGGAATCACCGTCCCCATATGGACAGTCAGCTCATCACCTGCGGTAACATCCGAAAGCGGTACAAGCACCTCGGTGCCATCCACTTTCTTCCATACTTTCTCAACGTTTAGGGACATGCTTCTTGCCAGATCACCGACCGATTTCTTGTGTGTCCATTCCTCCAGAAGCTCGCCGATACCGAGCAGGAACATAACGGAGCCCGCCGTATTGAAGTCGCGGCGCAGCAGGGATACGCTGATTGCCGTCGCATCCAGCACCTCCACATGCAACTGATGCTTAAATACGAGACAGTGGATACCTTTCACGATATAGCGAATCGCCTGCACCGACGTATAGACCGCGCGAATCGGTGCCGGGAGAAACGTCTTCGTCACAAAACGGGTAAGCACTTTTTGAATCAGCTTTTCCTTATATTCCTGATTCAGGGCGCGTCCGCTGCTCTTGACTGCCATCTCCTGTTTTTCCGTAATCTGACCATGAAAGGCTGCTACATTTGACAGAATCGCCTCACGGTCTGCCTCATAGTAGATCACCGCATCGGCTGTCCGCTCATATACTTTCGCCGCGGTTACGCCTTCCAGTCCAAGTAAATACTGCTCCAAAACATCCGCTTCACGCACGGTGCGGAATTTCCGCGCAAGGCTGATACGGATTCTTCCCTTGATTTCATGCTTGATCATGAATTTCATCGTTCATCATCCTCCGGTATAC
>JBNMLY010000130.1:0-6132 GCA_050875065.1 Otoolea sp.
GGCTGGAAGTGGTTTCACTACGACCTGCTGTTCTCCGATCAGGTCATCGACAAACAGGCAGTAAGAACGGTCGTTTGCTTCCACCCATAAAAGAATACCGTCTTCCATCTGAGTGACTTCGGTAGGAAGATGGTAGAAGGAATGGAGACGCACAATCGGATAGAAGCGGTCAACCCGTTCTACCATCTCGTTTCCGTATTCATCCCGGATGATCTGCTCTGCCTTAACCTTGAAGGACTGGCGGATGTTCGCGATCGGGATCGTGAAGATAGAATCTCCGACGGTTACCTTCATGCCGTCTACGATGGCAAGTGTCAGCGGGATCTTCATTGAAATAGAAGTTCCCTTGCCCAGGGTGCTGGATACAGCAACCGTACCGCCGAGTGCCTCGACGTTCTTTCTTACAACGTCCATGCCGACACCACGGCCGGAGTATTCGGTAACCTGTGTATTGGTTGAAAAACCTGGCAGCATGATAAGACCGAGAATCTCTTTCTGGGTATATTCGCTTGCCGGTTTTGTCAGCATATTCTTGGATTCAGCCTTTTTCAGGATCTGCTGAGGATCCATACCGTATCCATCATCCGTGATGGAGATAACAACCTCGCTGCTGGTATGGGAAGCGGAGAGAATGATCTCACCCTGCGGATCCTTGCCTGCGTCGATACGTTCCTGGGCAGTTTCCTCGATTCCGTGATCCATACTGTTGCGGACAATGTGCATGATCGGATCCTGGATGTTGTCAATGATGGTCTTATCTACTTCGGTATCCTCACCGATGATGGTCAAACGGACATCCTTGTTAAGACTCTGCTTCATATCACGGACGATACGGTTCATCTTCTGGAAGATGCCGGAGATCGGGACCATTCGTAAGGACATCGCGATATCCTGAAGATCATTGGTCAGCTTGCGGAGCTGGCGCGCCGACTTCATAAAATTATCCCGGTTGTCTCTTGGGAGAAGATTTAACTCCGGAGAGGAGGTAACCATGGACTCGGTAATGACGATCTCGCCGACAATATTCATCAGGCTGTCCAGTTTCATCAGATTGACACTGATTAAATTCTGCTTGATTGGAGCATGGCTGGAACTGGAAGCTGCTTTTTTGGAGGCTTGTGCCGGAGCTGGCGCCGGTGTCGCCGTCGCTGGTTTGGCAGCCGGAGTAGCCGACGGAGAAGCAGCCTTGGTATCGCGCTCCGGTTCGGAAACGGCTGGCTGGGCATTTTGCGGTTCAGCCGCCGCCTTTGCATCGATCAGTTCATAAGAACGGATATGGTTCTGAATCTTTAAAAGGGTCTCTGCTTTCGCGGCATCTTCGCGGGAGTTGAACGCCAAGAAGAATCCGTTTTCTGCGATGGACTGTGAGGAATCCTGATTACTTTCCATATCATCTGGATAGTAACGGAAGTCAACCTCACATTCCTTGACTGCATTTACAATCATGAAAGCGCGCAGATTTTCCATGCCAATGCCTTCCTCAAGGAATACATGGAAAAAGCAGGCTGCATCCTTATCCTCTGGGAGATTGCCGATTGAGGCGGCCGGAACTGGCGCAGAGGTGGATGCCCCTTCAGCCGGTTTCTCCGGAGCTGTCTCAGCTGGTTTGTCTGGTGCGGCCTTTTCGGTCCGATCAACCGACGTAGAACCGCTGATTTTCTGCAGGAAAGAGTTGATTTCATTTGCAAAATCATCAATGTTGGTAGACAGGGGCTCGCCCTGCTCGATTTTTTCGATCTCGCTGCGCAGATAATCTTCTGAGCGGAACATTAAATTAAACAGTTCTTTCTTGTGCTCTGGATCCAGAGTCTCAATGCCCTTATCACGGATGTAAAAGAACACATCCTCGATATGGTGCGCGATTGTGGAGATAGAAGTGAACTCCATCATCGCAGAGGAACCTTTGATCGTATGCATGATACGGAAGATTTCATTTACGTCATCGGCGGAAAAATCGCCGTTTTTCTCATCAGCGACCAGCATCTCATCCAACTGGTCTAACAGATTGTTTTCTTCGTACAGGTATGTATCCAGAATACTGCTGTCCATACCATTTCCCATATTGTACACCGCCTTTTTGAATATTTTTTCTTTTTTCTTTTATCGGCGTTATCTGGAAAAGGATAAGGCATATAGAAGAAGAAATGCAAAAAAATGTTAAAATTTAGGTGTATTTTATTATAAAATGGAAAAAACTGTCGACAAACTAGCATAGAAAATCTGATCTTAGATGTAATACCATATAACAGATCAAGCTTAAGGAGAGCGATGAATATGGCAATCAAAAAAAAGGAAAAAGCGGGTCTTTTGCAGACGGCCGCTCTTTTAGTGCGTGCAAATGAGAGAATGTTTCTGGGAATCAGGGAAAATCCTAGGGAAGCGATTCTGGATGTTCTGTCCCAGTCGCAGGAGACGGCATTTTATCTGGGAACCGAGCTGGAAAAAATTGGTCAGGCCCAGATTGTCCCACTTTTGGAGACATACTGTGAAGATTTATATACAGTAAGTACAGCGTTATCCAAAAAAAAGGAACTCAGCAAACTGCATAAAAAAATCAAGAAAGAACTGCATGAAGTATATGAGCGCATCCAGACGGAGGTAGAAGCGGAGAAATCTTGTCTGGTATTCCTTCCACATAAAGCATCCGAGTGGGTTCAGATGGAGGCGCTTTGGAAAGCGGCGGTGGAAGACGGAACCTGCGAGGTGTATGTCGTTCCGATTCCTTATTTTGATAAGGATGAAGAAGGCGATCTCCAGACGGAACATTATGAGGGGGAACGGTTTCCAGAGGAAGTGCCGATTACCGATTACCGTGCGTTTTCCCTTTCGGAGAAACAACCGGAGGCAATTTTCATCCAGACTCCGTATGATTTCAATGAGCATATGAGTGTCCATCCGGATTTTTACAGCAGCCAGTTAGAAAAATATACGGAGCGGATTGTCCGCGTCCCGGATGATTTAAAATCGGGAGAGCCGCCGTTTGTGGGTGCAACGGCGAGCGGAAACGAGCAGAAAAATTGACGGGGAGATTGCCCACACAGGGAAATAGACTGCTTGAAAATCAGAAAAGAATAAAACGCCTGCCTCAGGAGGGCAACCATGGAAATAAATGAACAGAAGATGAAGGTATGTTTTGCACAGGCGCAGTCATATCTGGAATGTTATTATCAACCGGTCTACAACATAGTGAAAGGGCGCATTGATGCGGCGGAGGCGCTGCTCCGTTACAATGATGGGAAGCACCCTGACATTGAACAGGTGATTCGGGCGGCCGAACAGTGTAAGGAGATCGCTTTCTTTGATCTCTGGATGTTGGAAGAGGTTTTGAAGAAACTACCTTTTTTGAAAGAAAGAGGGGTGGAGCGGATCAATGTCAACTTTTCTCCGGTGACCTGCTTGCAGGAAGGCTTGGAGGAAAAAGTGTTTGGACTTCTGGAGCGGTATGGGGCTGATCCGACGAGCATCTGTTTTGAAATTACCGAGACTCAGTGCGTGGAGGCGAACATAAGTTTTCTTGGCCGCCTGACAGACTCTTTTATGAAACATGGCCTAAAAGTGGCGATCGATGATTTTGGGAAAGAGGAGTCAAACCTGCTGCGTATCATGAAAATCCCGTTTTCGATTCTGAAACTGGACAAAGAGGTGATTCGTTCCCTGAATGACAGCGAGCTGTCGAAATCAATGGTGGAATCGATCGTACAGTTTTTTCATCATCATCAGATTGGGATCACGGCAGAGGGAATTGAGACAGACCAGCAGGCGAGGGCGCTAACGTCGATTGGATGTGACAACCTACAGGGCTACTTGTTTTCCAAACCGCTCCCCTGGCAGGAGTTTTGCGCGTTTTTGGATGGAAAAGGTGCGCTGCCTGCCCTGACCAAGCGCTTTCCCGGATTGGGGGGGCAGACGGGCCATAGTGCCTAGGCATTCAGGAAGATGAAAAAGAGGGCCTGGCAGCGAGTGAAGAAACCGTTTTGCAGCCAAATGCAAAAAAATTACGCGAAAGTCTTATGATTTTTCAATCAGTGACGAAGTCTTTATAGAGAGAATCTATTTCAATAGATAGAGAGCTTATATCGAAAGAAGAGAGGAAAGGAATATGAAGAATTGGAAAATGAAACAAAAGATCACAGTCGCCTTTGGCGTGGTGGCAATTTGTTTCGTAGTAGCAGTAGCAGCTCTATTTTATGGTATGACGAATATTGGGGTTCATTATAGTCAGTTTTATAAGAACAGCCATGAAGCGATTGTGCGGACGAATGAGTTGAACGTCAACATGGAGACATCCATCCAGAACATGTTGATGGCAGTCATCGATCACGATACGGCAGAGATTCAGAGTTATCTTGCAGCGGCAGACGAGTATGCTTCCAAACTGCAGGAAGATATTGACTGGATAGATGCCAACTATACGGGGGATAAGACCCTTGAAAATCAGTTTAAGACGCAGTTAAACAGCACGGCAACCATCCGTGGCAACCTGTCCAAAGTGATTGCCCTGAATACAGATGAGGGAGATGCTCAGGCAGAGACGATCTTTTTTGGAGAGTATTATCCGGCAGCGATGCAGTTGACCGATACCCTGACCCAATTCAGAGAGCAGCTTGACAATGAAGCAGGTCAGGACTTCCAGCTTTCCATGCGGGTAAGAAGTATGCTGTATATTGTGGCGATCATCATCGTTGCAGTTGCGTTCATTATTACCTTTGGAATGGCGATGACACTGATTCGTGCCGTTGTGACTCCGGTGGATCAGCTGCAGCGCGCTCTGGACCGTATGCGGGAAGGCGAACTGGATATCGATGTGGATTATGAGTCCGAGGATGAGCTGGGTATGCTGGCTTCCGACGTCCGTTCCGTTGTTGAGTTCCTGGATGGAATTGTAAGTGATGAGAATCGGTTACTGGGCGAGATGAGTAACGGAAACTTCAATATAGAGTCGGATATGGACAATGGTTATGTCGGCGTCTATATGTCCCTCTATACATCTATGATGCGTCTGCGTGACGACCTGAACAAGACCCTGGAAGGCGTGGCTCAGTCGGCAGATCAGGTAGCAGCCGGATCCGATCAGGTATCTTCCGGTGCACAGGCATTATCCCAGGGTGCAACCGAACAGGCTTCTTCCGTAGAAGAGCTGGCAGCGACAATCAATGAGATCTCCAATACCGTTGGAAAGAACGCGGACAATGCGAAGGCAGCCAGCACTATGGCGGACAACGTAAAAGCACAGGCTGGACAGAGCCGTGAGCGTATGCAGGAGATGCTGTCTGCGATGACAGATATCAGCAACAGTTCCAGTGAGATCGGAAAGATTATCAAGACAATCGAAGATATCGCATTCCAGACCAATATTCTGGCGCTGAATGCGGCCGTTGAGGCAGCCCGTGCCGGTGCAGCTGGAAAAGGCTTTGCAGTCGTAGCGGATGAGGTTCGTAACTTAGCTGGCAAGTCCGCAGAGGCTTCCAAGAATACATCTGCCCTGATCGAGGGTTCCCTCCATGCGGTAGACCGTGGTACAAAGATTGCAAACGAGACAGCACAGGCTCTGGAAGAGCTGACCGAAGGCGTACAGGGCGTGGCACACACCCTCGAAGAGATTTCCGCTGCCAACGAAAAACAGAGAGTTTCTGTTAAACAGGTCAACGATGGAATCGGTCAGATTTCCAGCGTCGTTCAGAGCAACTCTGCAACAGCACAGGAGAGCGCGGCAGCAAGCGAGGAGCTTTCCAGCCAGGCACAGCTGTTAAAAGAGCTGGTAGGCAAGTTTACTTTAAAGAGCGATGCAGCACCGGCTTACAAGCCAGTAGAACATCACTCTGAGCCGGAGCAGCAGTACCACTCCGAGCCGAGCGTCCAGGAAGAAGCCGCAGCTACTAGAGAAACGACGAATTATTCCTACGGGGATGACGACAAATATTAATCTCCGGTCGGAATGACGTTTGTAAAGTGACATATCTTATATAATGGCGAATGTTGTCGACAAATATTAGTAGGCAACATTGCGACAGAAAACGGGGTGTTTCCCGGCTGGCTGGTTGGCCGCTGGGAGGCATCCCGTTTTTTAGAAAATTTAAGTTTTTATAGTTATCTATGATAAAATTTAGAAGAAGGGTCGATTTGGAATAGTAA
>JBNMLY010000131.1:0-6081 GCA_050875065.1 Otoolea sp.
ATATTGTGATGCCGGGAATGAACGGCTTTGATGTGCTGGAATATATGAATCGGAACCATATCATAGAAGATATACCTGTCATTATGATTTCGGGGGAAGATTCCGGCGAGATTATCAAACAGGCGTATGAGTGGGGCGTATCGGATTATATTAAACGGCCGTTTGACACGGAAGTGGTGCATCGGCGTGTTTTAAATACAATCAAATTATATGCAAAGCAGCGGCGGCTGGTTGCGCTGGTGACAAACCAGGTGTATGAGAAGGAAAAAAATAACCGGATGCTGATCAGTATCTTGAGCCAGATTGTAGAATTCCGCAATGGCGAGAGCGGGGCGCATGTGTTGAATATTAATACACTGACGACCATGTTTTTGGAACAACTTGTCAAGAAAACGGATCGGTATCATCTCTCCTGGTCGGATCGGATGTTGATTAGTACGGCTTCTTCCCTGCATGATATTGGAAAAATCGGAATTGACGAAAAGATTCTGAATAAACCGGGGAGACTTACGCCGGAAGAACGCAAAGAGATGGAAAAACATACGATCATCGGAGCCAATCTGCTGGCAAATTTGCAGATGTATGAGGATGAACCGCTGATGAAGGTGGCGTATCAGATTTGCCGCTGGCATCATGAACGCTACGATGGAAAAGGTTATCCAGATGGGCTGAAGGGGGAGGAGATCCCGATTTCGGCGCAGGTGGTTGCGCTGGCGGATGTGTATGACGCATTGAAAAGTGAGCGCGTTTATAAGAAGGCGTATTCGCATGAGAAGACCGTTCAGATGATCTGCAATGGGGAGTGCGGCGTATTCAATCCGCTTTTGATTGAGTGTCTGTGCGATATTCAGGATCATATCAAGAAAGAATTGCAGGAGATGGCATATGCCGGTGACGCCGGAGATATGGAACGGAAAATGGAGACATTGGAGCATTATGACCATTCACAGAAAAAGTTCCTGGGAGCGGTCAGTCAGGCGATTCAGCAGGAGTATGGAACGGTAGGGGAAGAATTGATTCGAATGAATCATGAAGAAGATGTACAAACTAATCAGGATAAAAACGAAGAGAAATAACAGGAGGCTGTCATGACAATTCAGGAATGTTACAATCAGATGGGCGGGGATTTTGAGGGGGTTCGGAAACGCTTTGGAAGTGAGATGCTGGTAGAAAAGTTTGCACTTAAGTTTTTAAATGACTCCAGTTTTCAGGATTTGGAGGATGGATTGCAGGAAAAAGATGCAGAGAAAGCGTTTCGCGCGGCGCATACCCTGAAAGGAATCTGCCTGAATCTTGGGTTTGATGCCTTATATGAGGCGAGTGCTGCGTTGACTGAGAAACTCAGAGATCTTACGCTGACAAATTATGAGGCGGAGTTGAAAAAGGTAGAAGATCGTTACTATCAGTCGGTGGAGGCGATCCGTATCTTTGATGCACAGAGGGCCTAGCGCGGATCATAAAAGAGTGGCAGTGTTCCATCCAAAGAGGAAGAGCCGGATGCTCCCAGAGCAGCCGGGCAGCGGTGTTTCGTTGATCGTTCATCGGTGTCACGGGCTGTTCCGGGAGTTTTACATTTTATGAAAATTTTAGCACTCATGGCTTGACAGTGCTAACAGAACGTGTTATAACATACATCGTAAGAAAAAGATACATATCTGATTACGAAAGAAAAGCAATCAGGTGGAATAAATTTGGATGGATAAGGAGGAGCCAATAATGAAGTTAACACCATTATTTGACAGAGTTGTATTAAAGCAGTTAGTTGCAGAGGAGACGACCAAATCCGGTATCGTTCTTCCAGGTCAGGCAAAAGAGAAACCGCAGCAGGCAGAGGTACTTGCCGTTGGTCCTGGCGGAGTGGTAGATGGAAAAGAAATCACGATGCAGGTAAAGGTTGGCGATAAAGTTATCTATTCGAAATACTCAGGCACAGAAGTAGAGCTGGACAATGAGAAATATGTCATTGTAAAACAGAATGATATTCTGGCAGTGATCGAGTAAGAAACGGCAGCCGAATGATTTTTGATATCGGGATTTTTTGAAAGAAAGATGCGGATTCAGAAAAATAGATTGGCTCAGAGAGTGATTTGGTAAATGGAACCGTTTAGAGAAGGAAGAACTCTAAATTGTAAAAAATAATAAAACAGATTTGTTGTAATTTTCGAAATATTCGAGATTATTATGGAGGTTGATAACCATGGCAAAGGAAATTAAATATGGCGTAGATGCCAGAAAAGCCCTGGAAGCAGGCGTAAATCAGTTAGCAGATACCGTAAGAGTTACATTAGGACCGAAAGGCAGAAACGTAGTTCTGGATAAATCCTTCGGCGCTCCGCTCATCACCAACGATGGTGTAACCATTGCAAAAGAGATCGAACTGGCAGACCCATTTGAGAACATGGGTGCACAGCTGGTAAAAGAAGTAGCAACCAAGACCAACGATGCAGCCGGTGATGGTACCACAACTGCAACGGTTCTGGCTCAGGCTATGATCAACGAAGGTATGAAGAACCTGGCAGCAGGCGCTAACCCGATCATCATGAGAAAGGGTATGAAGAAAGCTACTGACGCAGCTGTTGAGGCCATCAAGGGCATGAAGAAGGACGTTAAGAGCCAGGCAGATATCGCAAGAGTTGCAGCTATCTCTTCCGCAGATGAGGAAGTTGGCCAGATGGTAGCAGACGCGATGGAGAAGGTTTCCAAGGACGGCGTTATCACCATCGAAGAGTCTAAGACGATGAAGACTGAACTTGACCTGGTAGAAGGTATGCAGTTCGACCGTGGTTATGTATCCGCATATATGGCAACCGATATGGAGAAGATGGAAGCGGTTCTGGATGATCCGTACATCTTAATTACCGATAAGAAAATTTCCAACATTCAGGAGATCCTGCCGTTACTGGAACAGCTGGTACAGTCTGGTTCCAAGCTGCTCATCATCGCAGAGGACATCGAGGGCGAGGCACTGACTACCCTGATCGTCAACAAGCTGAGAGGTACTTTCACCGTTGTTGGTGTTAAGGCTCCGGGCTACGGCGACAGAAGAAAAGAAATGTTAAAAGATATCGCAACCCTGACAGGCGGTACCGTTATTTCCGAGGAACTGGGTCTTGAATTAAAGGATACCACGATGGAACAGCTTGGCCGTGCGAAATCTGTAAAGGTTCAGAAAGAGAACACCATCATCGTAGATGGCTGCGGCGACAAGAAAGCGATTGCAGACCGTGTTGCTCAGATTAAGGCTCAGATCGAAGAGACTACTTCCGAGTTTGACCGTGAGAAACTGCAGGAGAGACTGGCTAAGATGGCTGGCGGCGTAGCCGTTATCCGTGTTGGTGCAGCTACCGAGGCTGAGATGAAGGAAGCTAAGATGCGTATGGAAGATGCTCTGTCCGCAGCAAAGGCAGCCGTTGAGGAAGGTATCATCGCAGGCGGCGGATCTGCTTATGTTCACGCAGCAGCAGAGGTACAGAAGGTAGTTGACGCTCTGGAAGGCGACGAGAAGACAGGTGCCCGCATCGTTCTGAAAGCACTGGAAGCTCCGCTGTTCCACATCGCAGCAAACGCAGGTCTGGAAGGTTCTGTTATCATCAACAAGGTAAAAGAGTCTCCGGTAGGCGTAGGCTTCGATGCTTACAATGAGAAATACGTAGACATGGTAGAAGCAGGCATCCTGGATCCGGCTAAGGTAACCAGAAGTGCCCTTCAGAACGCAACCAGCGTTGCATCTACCCTGCTTACAACAGAGTCCGCAGTTGCCAACATCAAAGAAGATGCACCGGCCGGTCCGGCAGCAGGCGCTGGCATGGGCGGCATGATGTAAAAAACGTAGAGGATGTTGTATAGAAGGCAGCATCGAACGCAGAAAATGAAAAATAATTATATAATTCCCGATAGGTAACGGTCGGGGGAAGAGAAGGACTGCTATACGGAAGTGTGGTGGTCTTTCTTTTGTTTCATAGGAAAAGTGTCCTTTTACCGGAAACGGTTATTTCTTGGAGAATATTTGGAAAAGTTTGCAATAAAGAGTTTGCAATAAGACAGAGCAGGCAGAAAAACGACCGAAATTATGGGGGAGTGCTGATGGATGTTTTCCTTTTCATATGGAAAAATTGGTAGAGGAATGGAACATTTAAAAAATCGGGTTGGTATGGTTAGTTCGTTGCAGTTCTTTGCTCTCTGCAAGTATAATTGCATTACTAATACTTATCTGATTGATGTAATTTATAAGGTATACTAATTAAATGGTGTAAGTAAATTCTATCGTCAAACCCTTCATTCACCCGTTGACATTTCTCAAAATATTTGCTAAAATCAATCATTAACATCAGACAGTTTTTAACGTCTGGATGTTTAAAATTTACGAAAGTGAGGGTAATATAATGGGTAAGATTATTGGCGATGGCATTACATTTGATGATGTCCTGCTTGTGCCGTCCTATTCAGAGGTAATTCCGAACCAGGTAAACCTGACGACACATCTGACCAAGAAGATTCAGCTGAACATCCCCCTGATGAGTGCCGGCATGGATACGGTTACAGAGCACCGCATGGCGATTGCGATGGCGAGACAGGGTGGAATTGGTATTATTCACAAGAACATGTCGATCGAGGCACAGGCTGAGGAGGTCGATAAAGTAAAACGTTCTGAGAATGGTGTAATCACTGACCCGTTTTATTTATCCCCAGAGCATACATTAAAGGATGCGGATGAGCTGATGGGTAAATTCCGTATTTCCGGTGTTCCGATCACAGAGGGAAGAAAACTGGTTGGTATTATCACAAACCGCGACCTCAAGTTTGAGGAAGATTTCTCCAAGAAGATCAAAGAGTGCATGACTTCTGAGCATCTGGTTACCGCTCCGGAGGGAATCACCCTGATGGAGGCAAAGAAGATTCTTGCCAAGGCACGTGTCGAGAAGCTCCCGATTGTGGACAAGGATTTCAACCTCAAGGGTCTTATCACCATCAAGGATATCGAGAAACAGATCAAGTATCCGTTCTCTGCAAAAGACGCACAGGGACGTCTGCTCTGCGGCGCGGCAGTTGGTAACACTGCAAACGTGCTGGATCGTGTGGCAGCCCTGGTGAAAGCAAAAGTAGACGTAGTCGTTCTGGACTCCGCACACGGACATTCTGAGAATGTTCTTCACTGCGTTAGAATGATCAAGGAAGCCTATCCGGATCTGCAGGTAATCGCAGGTAACGTAGCAACCGGCGAGGCAACGAAGGCCCTCATCGAGGCAGGCGTTGACGCTGTTAAGGTTGGTATCGGACCGGGTTCCATCTGTACGACCCGTGTCGTAGCAGGTATCGGTGTTCCGCAGATCACCGCTGTTATGGACTGCTATGCAGTTGCGAAAGAGTACGGCATCCCGATCATCGCGGACGGCGGTATCAAGTATTCCGGCGATCTGACGAAAGCGATCGCAGCAGGCGGCAGTGTCTGCATGATGGGTTCCATGTTCGCAGGATGCGACGAGAGCCCGGGAACCTTCGAGCTGTATCAGGGAAGAAAATACAAAGTATACCGCGGCATGGGCTCCATCGCAGCGATGGAGAACGGCAGCAAGGATCGTTATTTCCAGAGCGATGCGAAGAAGCTCGTTCCGGAGGGCGTAGAAGGCCGTGTTGCATACAAGGGTATGGTAGAGGATACCGTATTCCAGATGCTCGGCGGTCTGCGCGCTGGTATGGGTTACTGCGGCGCACAGGACATCCCGACGCTTCAGGAGACTGGACGTTTCATCAAGATTTCCGCAGCATCCTTAAAAGAGAGCCATCCGCATGATATCCACATCACCAAAGAGGCTCCGAACTACAGTGTGGATGAGTAAAATCAGATAGCGTAAGCAATAAATAATATTGTAAATGATATAAAAACGGCGTTCCTGTTTCGGCAGGGGCGCCGCTTTTTTACACCATTCTTTTTCTCAAACTCTTGTGAAAAAACCTGGGATACGGTATAATGATACATTAGAATAGTAGAAATATAATAATTATGCAGGGAGGACTGGGACTATTCAGGGAAACATCATGACGGTTGCTCAAAGAGGTACTTGAGATGCCACGGTTCACGGA
>JBNMLY010000132.1:0-6039 GCA_050875065.1 Otoolea sp.
ATCGTGAAGTATCCCAGAACAACGGAGACAGCCATCAGCATGGCGGCAGTCGTGAGTGTTTTCACGTGTTTCAGTTCCTGAAAGGATGCCTGATAACATACTGCAAATTTTTTCATAAAAAAATACCTCCTTTTCTGCAGATCTCTCGAACCACATCAGGAGATAGATTGTATCAACGATGCAGCGGGATGCGGGATACCGACCGCGAAATCCGAATGGAATTCTTCGTCCGGCTGACAACTCCCTGTTCAACCGGCACTTAACGCCTGTATCCCTACTCTGCGTTTTCTATTTTTTATCCTCGTCCATCATACCACAATTTTCCCGCTTTTCAAGCATTTTGTGAACGCCCCAGGCAATCCCCATCCCCAATAACGCCCCGGCAAGCACATCGGTCGGGAAATGTACAAACAAATAAAGCCTTGACACCGCAACTCCGATAGCCAGAAGGATCAGGACTACGCCCCATCTGCGATCGTATAAATATACACTGACAGCTGTCTCAAATGCTGCCAGCGCATGCCCCGACGGAAATGAGTAATCTTTTGGAACTGGTATCGGAAGTGAAACCCATGGCTCTATCCAACACGGTCTTGGCCGCATCACCACATTTTTCAGCACCAGATTTCCCACCACAAATCCAATCGCCAAGGACAACAATACCGACATTCCCATCTGCCTCGTTTTCTTAAATAGGCAAAGCCCTATTCCCAAAAGAATAAAGGCAATTCCACCATTGCCCAGGGTTGTCAGTGCCAACATGATACGATCCATCGTGGGACTTTCCAACCGTAAAAACCAATCTAAAAACGCATACTCAACCCCCACCAGTACCTTCATTGATTCCTCCTTTTTACTCCGTGACTGTTCTCGCACACGCGGCCAGTATCAGACTTTGACTCGATGCCTGCATAAACGAAAGGGGATACCTGCACAACCACACTTTCTGCCGTTCTGCGATATCCCCTCTGGTTCTGATATGTGTACCACTGCCCACACGCCGCGCAGACCGTGACCGGTATCTTACTGCTCCAGTTCTTCTCCGAGTCCGCTCTCGATCGCCTCGGTAATCGTCTTCAGTGCCTCTTCCTCATCCGGTCCGTCGCAGGCAACCGTGATCTCGGTGCCGCACTTGATACCCGCTGCCATCACGTTCAGCACGCTCTTTGCCACAATGTGTTTCTCTCCGCACTCAATCAGAGTCCGGCTCTTAAATTTCATCGCGGTCTGCGAAAGTACGCCAGCCGGCCGCAGGTGAAGTCCCGATGGGTTAACCACTTTCACTTTCTTCGATACCATAGCTGTCCCTCCCTCGTCAATTCTTAGTTTTTAATTACTCTAATTTTAGTCTAAGTAAGGCAGACTGTCAAGCGATCGTTAGCGCCCCAACCACCGCGATTCACACGCATGTAACCAGTCTTGGATTTCGCCGTGGTTTCACATTTAAATACGGAATTCCCGCCCTACACAAGTACCTGCTGCGCGTAATTGACGGATGCCATCGCGTCGCGGCAGTACGCGTCCGCGCCGATCATATCTGCGTATTCCTGGGTCAGAACTGCGCCGCCGACCATGACCTTCGCCCACGGTGCTTCCTTGCGAAGCTGCTTGATCGTCTCCTCCATGCTCGGCACGGTAGTCGTCATCAGCGCAGACAGTCCAACCAGCTTTACATGGTTCTTGATCGTCTCTTCCACGGTCGCCTCCGGTGCTACATCCTTGCCCAAATCCAGCACATCGTAGCTGTAGTTCTCCAATAATACTTTTACGATATTTTTTCCGATATCATGAATATCGCCCTTGACCGTCGCCAGCACGATCTTATCTTTCTTTTCTCCCGCTTCCCCGGAAGATTCCATCTGGTTTTTGATGACCTCGAACGCTGATTTCGCCGCCTCCGCGCTCATCAGAAGCTGCGGCAGGAAAACCGTTCCCGCCTCAAATCCTTTTCCAACCTTGTCAAGCGCCGGAATCATACAGGAATTGATGACCGTCAGGGAATCCATCGTTTTTAAGAGTTCCCCGGCTGCCGATGCCGCCTGCTCCTTTAATCCTCTCTCCACGCTGACTGTGAGCTGATGCTCCGGACCGGATGCCTGACTGCCCGCGTCCGCACTGCCGGAAGCCGCATTTCCAGATCCGCCTGCCGCCGGGGCTGCCGAACCTGCACTGCCCGCCGAACCTGCTCCGGAAGCACCACTTGCGCCCGCCTTCGGAATCGCCAGACGCGCCGCCTGCTCAATGTAATCGCCGCAGTGCTCATCCAGCGCCGCCAGCGCCCGGTAGCTATAGTAAGAACGCATCATCGCCGCCGAATTCGGATTGATGATCGCTGCGGTCAGACCGCTCTGCATCGCCATTGTAAAGAAGTTGGAATTGACAATCTCGCGCTGCGGCAGTCCAAAGGAAATATTCGAAACGCCGAGGATGGTATTGCAACCAAGTTCCCGGCGGACACGGCGCACTGTTTCCAGCGTTACCAGAGCCCCGGTTGGCTCGGAACTGATCGTCATACAGAGCGCATCGATCACGATGTCTTTTTTCTGAATGCCGTACTTTTCCGCCTCCGCACAGATCTTCCGCGCGATCGCCATACGTCCGTCCGCCGTCGCTGGGATTCCTTCTTCATCGATCGTCAGGGCAACCACCGTGCCGCCGTAATGTTTTACCAGCGGGAACACAGCGTCCATAACCTCCTGCTTGCCATTGACGGAGTTGATCAGCGCCTTTCCGTTGTAAACGCGCAGCGCCTGTTCCATCGCCTCTGTGTCGGTCGTATCGATCTGAAGCGGAAGCTCCGTCACCGCCTGCAGCTCCTGTACAACCTCGCGCATCATCGCCACCTCGTCGATCTCCGGCAGGCCTACGTTGACATCGAGTACCGCCGCCCCATTTTCCTGCTGGGTAATCGCCTCGCGCAGGATATATTCCAGGTTGTGATCGCGCAGCGCCTGTTTGAACTTTGATTTTCCGGTCGGGTTGATGCGCTCACCGATAATGACCGGATCCGTTCCCATCTCCACCACCGACGCGTAGGACGTGATGAGTGTATCATTTTTCGGCTCGATCGGCTTTCTCGTTCTGCCCTTGCACATCTCTGCCAGCAGACGGATATGTTCCGGGGTCGTACCGCAGCAGCCGCCGACCGCCGACACGCCCATCTCCAGCATTCCCTTCATTTCCTCGACAAATTCAGCCGGGTCAATATCATATACGGTCTTTCCGCCCTCACTGCGCGGAAGTCCCGCATTCGGATTTACAACCACCGGGATCGACGCATACTGAAGCAGTTCTTCCACGATCGGCTTCATCTGAACCGGGCCTAATCCACAGTTGATTCCGAGCGCATCCACGCCCAGGCCTTCCAGAAGCGCCACGACGGACTTCGGTGTTCCGCCGGTTAAAAGTTTGCCTTTTCCATCAAAAATCGTGGTTGCAAAGATCGGAAGCTCAGAGTTTTCCTTTGCTGCCAGGACAGCCGCCTTGAGTTCATATGTGTCGCTCATCGTCTCGATCAGAATCAGATCCGCGCCGCCGCGCACACCTGCCTTGACCACCTCGGCGTAGATGGAAACAGCCTCTTCAAAATCCAGGTCGCCCATCGGTTTTAAAAGACGTCCGGTCGGTCCCAGATCCAGCGCCACATAGCCGTGACCGCAGTGTTCTACCGCCGCCCGGGCATTTTTCATCGCCGCATCCACGATCTCATTCAGATTAAATTCGGCTGTTTCATTGTATTTCAGACGGTTTGCGCCGAATGTATTGGACAGAATGATATCCGCACCCGCATTCAGATAATCCTCATGAATCTTTACCAGAACCTCTGGATGCTTGATATTCCAGGTCTCCGGCAGCTCGCCCGGTTTCAGCCCGGCGCCCTGCAAAAGACTTCCCATTCCTCCGTCAAATATCAGAATTTTCTCGTTCCAATCCTCGCGTATACCCATGTCAGCTTCCTCTCTGTTTTCTATCTTTTTATTTATCTCTCCGGTACAGGCAGTTTTTGTTTGAACAGGCCTCGCAGCCTTCCCTCACACACCCCGCCGCTATTTTCGACACTCCGATGACCGCCGTTACCGACTTGGACGGCATCATCAGATAACTTTCCGTCAGCGTGATTCCCACCGTTTTCTCCGCTTCCAGCGCCCGGCAGAAATCCGGCTGGCACGAAATCGGCAGATCTCCATAACCCGGCGAAAAGCGGGGACGCAGATAGAGTCCTTCTTCTGCCGCCTCCGCTTTTAATTTTTCATTGATTTCATTGCAGTAGCTCTCAATCCGTGCCGCCGCACAAGCCTGCAGGACAACCGCCCGGCTCATCGAAAGACGGCTGTAGCGGCGCAGAAGCAGATCCACGCCGGCCCCCAGCGTCGCCGCAAACAGGATAACCTCCTGGCAATCTTTTAAATTGTGGCTGAGTGCCCGGCTCTTTACTTTAAAACACGTAAAATCAAGCTCTGAATCTGGCAGCAGCGTGAGCGGATACCGTCTGTAAAATCTCCGGCAGTTGACTGACCGCTCGAGTTCTTCCAGACAGTCCTCCACCAGCTCTTTCGTCTGCGGATCCGGCTCCTGCTGCCCCTTTATTCCCAAATACCGATATATTTCTCTCCGATTGACTTCCGCCATTACAGAATCCCCGACAGGTTGTTCTTAATCTGCGCCGCTACATCCGGTTTATTCATCGAATATACATGAATTCCATTTACATGGTTCGCAATCAGGTCGATGATCTGCTCGGTTGCGTAAGCGATACCTGCCTGCTTCATCGCCGCCGGGTTATCCCCGAAACGATCCACGATCGCCTTGAAGCGTGCCGGAAGGTAGGTGCCGGACATACTGCAGATACGCTTGATCTGGCTTACATTCGTCACCGGCATGATGCCCGCGATGACCGGAACCGTAATTCCTTTCTCGCGGATGCGATACAGATAATTATAAAGAATATTGTTGTCAAAGAACATCTGCGTCGTCACGAAATCACATCCTGCCTCGACTTTTTCTTTCAAATGTTCAATATCCACCGTCTTGTTGGCCGACTCCACATGTCCCTCCGGATAGCAGGCCGCCCCGATGCACAGATCCGGACAGCTCTCACGAATCTCGCGGATCAGCTGGGACGCATACTGATAATCTTTCTCCACCTTGCCATCCTTCGGAATATCGCCGCGCAGTGCCAGGACATTTTCAATTCCGTGTGCCTGAATCTCCTGCAGGACACTGTGCACTTTTTCACGGGTCGAGGACACGCAGGTCAGATGTGCCAGCGCCGGAACCTGACAACTGCTCTGGATATCCGATGCAATCTGAACCGTGTACTGGCTCGTGCCGCCGCCCGCGCCGTAGGTCACGCTCATAAAGGCCGGATTTAACTTTGCGATCTCAAGCGCCGCTTTCTCCACAGAAGCGAAATTGCTCTCCTCCTTTGGCGGGAACACCTCAAATGAAAGCGTCGGCTGTCCTTTGGCTAAAATATCCTTAATCTTCATCGTATTTATCTCCTGTTCTCATCATTTCATCCGGTTCTGGCCGGAAGCTCTATTTCCTATGTAATCTATATGATATAATTCGATTTTCGCCTAGTATACCATACTTTCCCTGTAAACGCCAGACTTCCGGCCGCTATCTTCTGGATGGATTTTCTATGCTTTGCTATAGAAAAAATCTATAACATCCAAATAAAATACATAAACATACGATACAGATAATTGATTCCGGACAAGGCAAACAGGATTAGGAAAATCACCAGTACAAGGCTCATTTTCCCTTTCTTTTTCTGATTCCCGCCCTGCTGCAGCGTACTCCGCTTCTGCGCCGGATGGTACGCCGCATTGCTGCGTTTCTGTGTCCGGACTACCGCCTGGCTCTTCGTCTGCCTGCCTGTGTCTGCCGTTTTCTGCGTCTGGGAATATGTCTTCGCCCGCTCCGCCAGCGTGCGGACCACACCCGCGCCTGTTTTCAGACTCTGTTCCCACGCCCCCGCGACCGCATCGTGATACTCGCAGTCTGTCTCATGCGCCGGATGGCGCTCATTCAGAT
>JBNMLY010000133.1:0-5885 GCA_050875065.1 Otoolea sp.
GTATGGCGGTTCCTGTTTTCCAGAGCGTACTTCAGTATCAAAATATGCCGCAGTATCAGAATGCAACTCCATATAAAACGATGCCGCAGCAGACAAATCCGCAGTTAAATCAGAATTCGCAGATGGCATATCGGGGAACGCAGATGAATTATGGAAATCCGATGAATCCGCAGATGGTTTATCAAAATCCATATATGGGTGGCCAACCAAGGCAAAATCAGTATATGTATAATCAGACAATGCAGAGCCAGAGCCCGTACATGTATAATCAGTCAAGGCAGAGTCAGAGTCCGTACATGTACACTCAGGCGATGCAGAGCCAGAATCCGTACATGTATAATCAATCAAGGCAGAGTCAGAGTCCGTACATGTACACTCAGGCGATGCAGAGCCAGAATCCGTACATGTATGGTCAGTCAATGCAGAATCAGAATCCATATATGTACGCTGGGCAGCAGGAAAAGATGCGCATGGTGTATATGCTGCAAAATATGAGTCTTGTAAAACTGGCACTTACGTATGCCACCATATCGATTATGGAAACGTGTCATCAGGTACAAGACCGCCTGAATGAGTGGGCAAACGAGTGGGCGAATGAGAAAAATTCGAAAACGAAACAAAAAGTATCGGAAGCAACCCATCTGAAAGAGCAGAAAACAGAAAAAACAGCATCTAAATCGTCGGGTAGGCGTCGGGTAAAGTTTAAAGATCTGGAAAAACAGGAAAACCTTGTGAGAGGAAAGACAGAGAAAAAGAAGATACCGATGACAATGGAACGCGAACCATTGACACGGCAGAAAGCAAAAGGAATGACACATTAAGTTTGAGTAGAAAGGCGGTATCCTTTTGAATTTAGGATGTATGGCAGTGATTATCATATTGACAACATTGCTTATATTTGAACTGGAACGAAATCATTTTTTTGGTACATGGGGAAGAAACGGATATTGGCTGGGGCAGATTGCGATAGGAGTTGTCTATGGAGGACTGGCAATCTTGGCTTCTGAGTATGGGGAAGACATTGGATGGGCGAAAATGAACGTCCGCGATGCGGCCCCCTTATGTGCAGGGCTTTTCTTCGGAGGACCGTCTGGTATTCTGGCAGGAGTGATCGGTGGCGTGTATCGTTATATATGGGGCGTGGGTGATTATACGCGTCTGGCGTGCACGCTGGCGGTGGTTCTTTCGGGCGCGATTGCTGCTGTGCTGCGAGGGGCCATGTTCGATGGAAAGAGAGCTCCCTGGATTTACGGCTTTGGAATCGGCGGAGTTTGTGAAGTACTCCATATGCTGCTGATCATTACGACGAACGTACAGGATCTGGCATTTGCATTTCATTTTATTGATCGCTGCGCAACTCCAATGATCCTAGGCGTCAGTCTGACAACGATGTTATCAGGTTTCGTTGTTGCACTGTCGGGAGGGAAAAAAACGGCTTCCCTGCAACGTGGATCCAAACAAAAGCGCGAGCTATCACGCTCCTTTCAATTCTGGCTGCTACTCTGCGTAGTGATTGCCTTTGGAATGACTTGCTTGTTTTCGTTTTCGGTTCAGTCCGGGATTGCGGTGCGTGAGGCAGAGCATGTACTGGAGTTGAATCTGGAAGATCTGCAGGAAGAGGTGGAACAATCTCCCGGCGGCATGCAGGAAGCGCTGGGCTATTCTTCTAGCTGGCGGGTCGGACAGTCGGGCGGTATTCTGGTTGTCGATCAGAATATGGTGATTCAAAATGGAAGTGAGACAGGAAAAAGGCTCAGGGAAGCGGATGCGTTTCAGGATTACACAATGCATGAAGTGGGTAGCTGCTTTATCATCCAGGTATATGGAATTGATTCGTACTGTATGTTTACGAAGCATGATGACTATTATTATATTGGATATATTCCGGTGGAGGAAGTCATGTTTTACCGGACGGTGTCGCTGTATGTGACGGTTTTTACGGAAATCCTGATCTTTGCAGCACTCTTTATCCTGATTTATATTTTGACCAAAAAGCTGGTTGTGGACAATATTCGCCGAATTAACAATTCACTGGCAGAGATCACAGGTGGAAACCTGGAAGAACGGGTGGAGGTACGCGATTATGCAGAATTTGCTTCCCTGTCAGATGATATCAACTCGACGGTTGGCACATTGAAACATTATATTGCAGAGGCAGCAGCCCGGATCGACAAAGAACTGGAATTTGCCCGTACGATTCAGCATTCTTCTCTTCCATCGGTGTTCCCACCGTATCCGGATCGAAAAGATTTTGATATTTTTGCACAGATGGATACGGCTAAAGAAGTGGGGGGCGATTTTTATGATTTTTATCTGAAAGATTCTGATTATTTGTATTTTCTGATTGCAGATGTTTCTGGAAAGGGAATTCCGGCGGCAATGTTTATGATGAAAGCAAAATCGATCATAAAAGGACTGACGGAGACGGGAATCCCGATCGAAGAGGTTTTTACAAAAGCAAATCAGGAACTTTGTGAGAACAATGAGGCGGGCATGTTCGTGACGGCATGGCTGGGGCAGCTGAATACCCGGACGGGAGAGGTGAATTATGTCAATGCGGGGCATAATCCACCGCTTGTAAAGCTCGCGGATGGAGATTTTACATATTTGAAATGTAAGCCGGGGTTTGTGTTGGCAGGACTTGATACGATTCGTTATAAGAGTGGAAGTTTTCAGATGCAGCCGGGGGATGTTATCTATCTTTATACGGATGGCGTAACGGAAGCTACAAATGTGGAAGAAGAACTGTATGGAGAAGAACGTCTTTGCCGCTTGTTGAACGGAATGAAACCCGATCGGAAGCAGGATAATAAGGATATTCCAGTAGCAATGGAAGCACTGTGTGGCAGTGTGAAAGCGGATGTCGATCAATTTGTGGGCGATGCACCACAGTTTGATGATATTACGATGCTGGCACTTCGGTGGAAAGGGGAGAGTGCACGATGAAAGAAATGACGATGGAAGCGTCAGTAGAAAACATTGCACGAGTAACCGCATTTGTGGACGAGCAGTTAGAACAGTTAAATTGTCCAATGCGTGCGCAGATGCAGATTGATATAGCGATCGATGAGCTGTTTGGAAATATTGCACAATACGCCTATCAGCCAGGGAAAGGACCTGCAACCGTGCGGGTAGAGGTAATAAACGAGCCGTTGGCGGTGGTGATTACATTTATGGATCACGGTGTTCCATATGATCCGTTAAAACGTGCGGATCCAGACACGACTCTTCCGATTGAGAAACGCGAAGCGGGAGGACTCGGCGTCTATATGGTAAAGAAAACGATGGACGAAGTGAGCTATGAATATCAGGATGGAAAAAATATATTAAAGATACGGAAAAATCTTTAAGTTGTGATGAAACAGCGATTTTACGATATGGAAGACGTGCGCTGTACAATGGCTGACAGCGGATGAGGAGACGGAGAGTGCTAACTTTCAAGGGCACTGTGTGAATGTGCTGTAAATCTCATAATGATGTCCTGAAATCAGTCAATCGTGTAAATTTTATATAATTTTACGTCGATTCAGGCTTTACCAAGAGTCCAAAGTATGATAAACTATAAAAATGAGGATAAATAAATTGCCGTTCACGGGTGGGAAAGCTTCGGTACAAAAATCCGCCAGATTTGCATGTTAAAAGTGAATCTGGGTTTTTGCAAGGAGACAGGGGAGATTTATTTATCTTAGATGAGGACGAATAGGAGGAATGGCGGGCAGGAACATGGAAATCACAGTTGCGAAGACGGCTGGCTTCTGTTTTGGCGTGAAGCGGGCAGTCGAGAAGGTATATGATCAGATAGCGACGGGGAAGAAGCCGATCTATACCTACGGTCCCATCATCCACAACGAAGAGGTGGTGCGGGATCTGGAAGAAAAGGGCGTACAGGTCATCAATTCGAAGGAAGAGCTGGAAGCCCTGAAAGAGGGCGTGGTCGTTATCCGTTCCCACGGCGTAGGCAGGGAGATCTATGAGATCCTGGAACGCCAGGGTTTGGAGCTTGTGGACGCGACCTGTCCATTTGTTAAAAAGATCCACAGGATTGTCCGGGAACAGTGCGAAGCCAGACGCCGCGTGATTATCGTGGGAAATGAGCACCACCCGGAGGTCGAGGGTATAAAAGGCTGGGGAAATGAGTATACTCTGGCGGTCGAGTCACTGGAAGAATTTGAAAATCTGGCGCTTGGACCGGATGAAAAGCTCTGCATCGTGGCACAGACGACATTTAACTACAATAAATTTCAAGATTTAGTTGAAAAAATTTCAAAAACGTATTATGATATACTTGTTTTAAATACGATTTGCAATGCAACACAGGAGAGACAGGTTGAGGCGAGGCAGATAGCTTCACAAGTGGATGTTATGATTGTTATTGGAGGACGAAACAGTTCTAACACACAAAAGTTGTATGAGATTTGCCGCAGGGAATGTAAACACACTTACTACATTCAGACACTGGAAGATTTCAAGCCTGAGATAACAGGTACTGTGCGCAGCGTAGGTATTACAGCCGGGGCATCGACCCCAAATCAAATTATCGAGGAGGTTCATACTAATGTCAGAATTAAGTTTTGAACAAATGTTTGAAGAATCATCATTCAAGAGATTACGTACAGGAGAGGCTGTTACCGGTCAGGTTATCGGTGTCAAGGAAGACGAAATCATTCTCAGCATCGCTGGAAGCAAATCCGAAGGCATCATCACAAGAAGCGAATTTACCAATGAGCCGGGCGTAGATCTGAGAACTAAAGTTCAGGTTGGTGACGAACTGGAAGCAAAAGTTCTGAAAGTAAACGACGGAGAGGGCATGGCATCCTTATCTTACAAGAGACTGGCTGCTGACAAGGGTCTGAAACGTCTGAAAGAAGCGTTCGAGAACAAGGAAGTTCTGAAAGAGAAAGTTACACAGGTTATGGAGAAAGGCCTCGTAGTAGAGGTTGAAGGTACCCGTGTATTCATTCCGGCAAGCATGGTTTCCGATACTTATGACAAGGATTTATCCAAGTATGCAGGCCAGGAGATCGAGTTCGTTGTAACTGAATTCAATCCGGGCGGAAGAAGAAGCCGTATCATCGGCGATCGCAAGCAGATCCTGCTTGAGAAGAAAGCTGCTATGCAGAAAGAATTATTCGAGAAGATCGAAGTAGGTCAGACCGTAGAGGGCGTTGTTAAGAATGTAACTGATTTCGGTGCATTCATCGACCTGGGCGGCGCTGACGGACTGCTTCATATCTCCGAGATGTCCTGGGGCAGAGTTGAGAACCCGAAGAAAGTATTCAAGGTTGGCGATAAAGTAAAAGCCCTGATCAAAGATATCAACGGCGAGAAGATCGCTCTGAGCTTAAAGTTCCCGGAGACCAATCCGTGGGCAAACGCTGCTGAGAAATACGCAGTAGGCAACGTAGTAGAAGGCAAAGTAGCACGTATGACTGACTTCGGCGCATTCGTTGAGCTGGAGCCGGGTGTAGACGCACTTCTTCACGTATCCCAGATTTCCAGAGAGCACGTTGACAAACCATCCGACGTACTGAGCGTAGGACAGGTTATCAACGCTAAGGTAGTTGATTTCAACGAGGCAGACCGCAAGATCAGCCTGAGCATGAAAGCACTCGAAAATCAGGAAGCTGAGGAAAACTAATTAAACCGTTGACGCCGGTTCCTTATCGGATAGGTAGAGCGTCAGACGGAGGATGAAAGAATCATCGGGCTGGCATTTTCACAGGAAGGATGTGGAAGTGCCAGTCTTTTTTATTTACTCTGAAACAAATACTACCGAGTAGCAAAAAAAGCGCAGACTATCCCTTTAGAGTTCTTATTGGTGTATTTTGAACTTAGCTGAATAGTTTATATGGCAACTGCATCAGTTTCCCAGCCAAGTGCTTTCA
>JBNMLY010000134.1:0-5828 GCA_050875065.1 Otoolea sp.
ATCCGACCCTGGGACAGCCGCTTACGGTTGGCGTCTGCATTGAATCGCCGAGTGAGGCCGGTAAGCCGGTCAGCAGTTGGTTTATCTGCCCGGGCGCGGCGCTTGACGATATCAATTTTACCCGAACCGAGGGAAATGCACTCCGCATCACGCCGAAAAATGAGCTGGCGGTAAAAGGAGAGACACTCAAACTTTCATCCTTTATGGGACGCGACCGCGGCACCGAGGCGGTCCTCAGGGCGCTGGGACTGCGTGTGGACGCAGTCAAATACCGGACGAAGCTTCTGAAAATGATGGCATTTAACCCGGAAAATAACATCGACCAGTTTATTCAGGACTGCGTCCTCGAACCGGGAAAAGTCCAGTCGCTGGAGGAGCTGCGAGAGCAGAAGCGCCAGTTTGAGCGCCTGCGGGAACTCTATGAGAGTCTCAGACAGGGTAAAATCCAGCTCGAGGAGGTGCTCCGCCAGAGCGACGAGTACGAGAAGAGAAAGCGGATCGTCCGCATCCGGGAGCTGATGTTATCCTATCAGACGCTCCGGGAAAAGGAAGAGGAAGAAAAGAAGACAAAAAGCCGCTATCAGACCTTAAAGGATCAGTGCGAGCGCCTGACTGAGCGGGCGGGAGAGCTTGCAAGGCAGCAGGAGGCCGCGCAGGAACGTTTGCGAATCGCGGAAAGCAACGATATGGTCAAGGGAATGCAGGAAAGCCTGGACTCCCTGAAACGCCAGATCGAGGAAGTGGAGCGCGAGAAGGAAAAATGGGATGACAAGCTGGCGCAAGTTCTGACAATAAAGAAGAAGATAATGGCTTTGATTCAGCTTCTGGAACCGGATCTTCCGTCCTTATCTTCGGAAAATACCTATCTGGAGACACTGGAGCAGGCGGACGGGGAGACGGCGAAGAAGCGGGAGGCATTTGACGCATTCCGTGATAAGGTGCATCGTCAGGATGCCATCTATGAAGAAAATAAGATTCATTTACAGGATCAATCCAGGGAACGTGAAAAAGAGATAGGAGAGCTGCAGGAGAAGATACGCCGCCTGGAATCGAATATCCTTGTGTTCCCGGCCGAGGTGGAAAATGCCCGGAATAAGATTCAGAAAGGCTTAGAAAAACAGGGCATCCAGACTGAAGTCCATATTTTTGCCGAACTGGTCCAGGAGGTGACCGATCCGGAGTGGAGAAAGGCGATCGAGACATTCCTGGGAAGAAAGCGTTTCTATATCATCGTGGACGGCGCATACTGCCACAAAGCGATGCAGATTTTACAGAAAGAGCGGATCTATGATGGAAATGTCGTGATCACGGATAAGCTTCCGGAGACAGAGGCGGTGGAAGGTTCCGCGGCGGAAATTTTGCGGATTCCGAACGTTTATGCGAGACGTTATGCCAATTATCTTCTGAATGGGATTCATCTCTGTGAAAATCTGGAAGAACTGCACGAATATCCGAAGGGCGGACTCATGCGGGATGGTATGCTGGCCAAGAGCTATGCGGTCGCGATGATGGATATGAGACGGACGGAGCTCTGCCTTGGCGCGGATGCGATCCGCTGCCAGTTAGAGCAGTCCAGGGCAAATCTGGAGGAACTGCAGGCGGTTCAGCGTGCGGATAAGGAAGCGCTTTCGCAGGTAGTGAAACGCCGCGATGCGATCAAGGCGATCGACTGGGACGGCGGACACTACGATTTTGGCGCGGCGTATGGGCTGAAGGACTGCGAAAAACGCAGGGAGGGCCTGGTAAAGGATCGCGAGGAGATCGAGGCAAATCCAGACTTTACGGCGGTTCTGAAAGAGCTGGAGACGGCAAAACGGCTGGCGCGCGAGGCAAATGAGAGAGTGAGCCAGAACCAGAATGAGATCGGCGGTTGTGAAACTGCTTTGGAGGGTTGCAAAATTGCATTAAGTCATATCAGCGCGGAGATTCATTTATGCCAGAAAGCGTATGAAGATAAGTGCCTTGCCAACATAGACCTCAAAGAGGCGATGCTCGAAGAGTACAACCGCGAGAGTGAGAAGCGCGGCACGATCCGCGTGACGACGCAGCTTGCCATCGACAAGAGTAAAAATATACTGGCAGAGCGAGAACGCCAGTTGGAGGACGCGCAGCTTGCGTACTGCCGTCTGGCTGGCATCGATGTCGGAAAGCGCGGCATCGGCTACATCCCGTGGTATCGGGACGAATACCGGAACCTGGCACACGTCAAGGTAGAGGAAGCCCAGCAGAAGCTGCAGGAGCAGGCGGGGCGGCTGGAGAGCGCGTTTATGAATGATTTCGTGGCGGAGATCGACGAGAATGTCCGCGAGGCGAAGCGCGAGATGGAGGCGATCAACCGCGAACTGCGCCACATGCCGTTTGGCAATGATACCTACAAGTTTGTCATGAAAGAGAAGCCGGACCGGGCACTCTTTTTCCGCATCTGCAAACGTCTGGAAAAATATATGAGCTCCCCGGAGGTCTATATGAACTCGGCGCGCGACGATGAGGAGATGGAGCACGATATCCAGGAGTTTATGAGCATCATTCTGGCGGAAGAGGACGAGTGGGAGTATACGGATTACCGGAGATATTTCTCTTATGATATGGAGATCAGCAGCCGTCAGGGACAGACGGAGATCACGGCCGAACTGTCGAAAAAACAGGGTTCCGCCAGCAACGGCGAGAAACAGACCCCGTATTTCATCATCTTGGCGGCAAGTCTTTTGCAGTGCTATCCGGCGAACACCTGCTGTGCCCGCCTGGCATTCATCGACGAGGCGTTCTCGGCCCTGTCGAGAGAGCGAATCGAGCAGATGGTCCGCTATTTCGAAGAAAACCACTTCCAGGTATTCTACGCGGCCCCGCCGGAGAAGATCAACAGTATCGGTCAGTTCATCGATTCGACCGTCAGCCTGATCGTGACGGGACGGTACACGAATGCGGTGGAAGGACTGGTGAAGCAGGGGTAAGAGCATAGGCAAGTGTTGGAAAAACTGGTAAAGCAGGGAAAAACAGCATAAGCAAGAGGATTGGTAACGCCCAGCAGATTTGTAAGCGCCGGTCTGCTTGAAATTTGGAATAGATTTTGGTTAGAAGCTGGGAGAAAGAAAGGGAAAGAAGGATGGAAATGGCGGATCGCAAAGAATGGAAAAAAGAGCTTTTCAGCAGATTGCTGGATCAATACGAAAAAAGCGCCACCTACGCCGGCGAAAACAAAGTCAGACAGGTATTTTCCGTCAAGCCGTCCGATATTTTCGAAGGCTACAACGAAGATTTCCTTCCGCCGGAGCAGCTCTCCCAGGAAAAAGAATTTGAACGCCTGATCCGCCAGATGGAATCGGAGGGACTGATTCAGGTAGTCCCTCCGAATACCGGAATTCTTCGTCAGCTCTGTGCCGTCCCGGAACGGTGGGGAGACTACTATACCTGTTTAAACCGGACGGAAAGGAATATCCTGAAACAACGGCTGGAAGAGGTGTACCTTCGTTTCTGCCGGTGCGATTTATTGGAAACATATGGAAAAGAAAACCTTCAAACACTGGAAAACAGCCGCGCGAAAAAGCTGGATGAAAAGAAGGTAGAAAAAGAGCTAACCGAGGCAGAGACTATCTGGAATCTGATGCAGTTTTTAAAAGAAAACCAGAAAAAGCAGAGAAATACGCTGGAGCGGGAAATGTCAGAGGCGGTTTTATGCGACAGTAAACAGTGGGAGAAGCTGTACCGGAAAAAGGTGTGCACGATTTTGGAGCACACAGGGCGGTACGATGCTCTGCTTGCGGATCTGGAAGGAGAACGGGAGAGGCAGACGGAGATTCTGGAGGAGTTTTATGTTTATTCCAATCCGGCATATATCTATCTGAAAGGGGAGGCGTTGATCCGCCTTGAGGATGGGCGCGAACTTCGGGTTTATCACGATCTGCCGATGTCGATCCCATTTGAGACATTTCAGAAAGCAGAAAGCATTCAGATACGGGATGCGGCGCTGATGACGGTGGAAAATCTGACTTCCTTTCATCGGCTGGAACGGGACGATGTATTTTATCTGTTTCTGAGCGGCTACCACACCCGCACGAAGCAGGCACTTTTGCAGCGGATCGCCAGGGAAAATCCGGGACTCTTCTGGTATCATTTCGGGGATCTCGATCCCGATGGCCTGGCGAGCGCCGAGCATCTGATCCGAAAGACGGGACTGCCGTTTAAGCTCTGTGCGATGGGGGTACAGGAGCTAATACGGTTTCGGATGTACACAAAACCGCTGGAAGCACCCGATCGGGCCAAGGCAGAGGCGATGATTCGGCGTGGCAGCAGCGATGCAAAGACATTGCGGTATATGCTGGAACACAACTGCAAGCTGGAGCAGGAGATTATAAGCTGGCAGGAGACGAGATTGGACAGTTTTCTGTAGGTATTTTTGAAAATGGGAAAAAGAGAATGTTTTCTGCTCTGTTTTGTGAAATGTCGGATATATTTCAGCGAGAGATGTGCCATATACCATAAGTGAAAAGAGAAAGCAATCCGTATTTTGAATAAGCCAGATATAAGGTACTTGAAAATGAAAATGCTATATCAAGTATGATATGGCAAAAAGACAAGGTGAAAGGAAAGCAGCGTCCATGGAAAAGCAGGAAAAAGCCTACAAAGGCGTCATCGAATATTTCAAAAACCGCATCATGGCGGGCGAGCTGCGTCCGGGGGAGAAGCTTCCGCCGGAGCGGGAGATTGCCCAGATGCTGGAAGTCAGCCGCAATTCTGTCCGCGAGGCCCTGCGGATCATGGATATGACGGGGGTTATCTCTTCCCAGCAGGGATCTGGGAATTATATTACCTGCGAATTTCAGAAAAGCATTGCGGAGACGATGGGGATGATGTTTGCCATGTCGCAAATCAATTATCAGCAGATCAGCCAGATCCGCTATGCGCTGGAACAGCAGGCGTTTGTGCTGGCCGCCGACCATGCAACGGAGAACCAGATAGAGATGCTGGAAGAGCTGGTCAAGCGTCTTGACCGGAGCACGGACGAGCAGGAAAATGCAAGAATCGATAAGCAGATTCATTTTACACTGGCACAGGCCTCGGGAAATGTGCTGCTGCTCAATATCTTAGAAGCGTGTTCCGGCGTGATCGACACCTTTATCCGGAATATGCGCGCGGAGATTCTGCGGACGAAAGAGGCGAAAGAGGCGCTGAACCTCTGTCATCGGCAGATAGCGGAGGCGCTGCGGAACAAGGATAAGGCGGCGGGAAAGGATGCTTTGGATCGGCATTTTAGGATGATAGATGAGATATTAGAACAAGATGAAAATCTCCAATTCCCTGTGAAAAGATAAACAATCGTTGACAACTAGAATACGGTCTACTATACTACGAATAAAGAAATTGGTTCTACCAAAATTCTTTTTCTTTTTTTGATAAATTGGTAGAACCAATATGCGGATTGGAAATTCTTTAAATACGTTCGTGAGGGGATTGTCAGCCATCGGTTCAAACTTGTTGATTCATGAAGCCGTAACATTGCAGTAGAGAGACGGAACAACGGGGCAGATGGTGAAAATCAGGAAAACATCATTTAAAGATTTTTGCAAGGCATACATATGAAGGAGGAAGCAGGATGAAGATTCTTGTCTGTATCAAACAGGTGCCGGAGAGCAACAAGGTAGAAGTTGACCCGGTTACCGGCGTGCTGAAACGTGACGGCGCGGCATCAAAGATGAACCCATACGATCTGTATGCGCTGGAGACGGCGTTCCGGATCCGGGAAGAGGTGGGTGGAAGTGTTCACGTCATTTCCATGGGACCGCCGCAGGCGCAGCAGGTGATCCGCGAGGCATTTGCGATGGGGGCCGACA
>JBNMLY010000135.1:0-5729 GCA_050875065.1 Otoolea sp.
ATAAAATATCCCGATATTGAGGTAGCTCCAACTTATTTTATCCCACCGGCGGTTCTGGATTTTCCAGGCCGCCGGGATTTTTTTGCGAGCAGCGAACCAAAGTCCGGGTTTGCAGGATCTTGGCGACTGTCACAAAAACGTGGGGAATTCGTAAAGTGTGTTTCATAAGGATAAAAGGTATGTGCGAATTAACTCTTTCCGAAAACGCAGGTGTGTGGTATTATAGAGAAACTGGAATGGTGTAAAATCAGGGTTTTCAAGGTAAAATGTCTGGTGAAAGACAAAGTTGCAGGGCAGCCGTGACCAGATAAAATATAACTGCAGGAAAGGATTCTATATAGATATGAACAGTACGAAAATAAAGATTAAATATTTTACAGACGCCATTGACCACCTTACCTACATTGATGGTAAATCGGATTGGATTGATCTGCGGGCGGCAAGGGAGGTTGTGTTAAAAAAAGGAGAGTTTGCCTTGATTCCGTTAGGAGTTGCGATGGAGCTGCCGAAAGGCTATGAGGCGCATGTGGTACCGCGCAGCAGTACCTTTAAAAATTTTGGCATCATCCAGACCAACCATATGGGAGTGATTGATGAGAGTTACTGTGGCGACAACGATCAGTGGCATTTTCCGGCCTATGCGCTGCGTGATACGGTGATTCATGTCAATGACCGCATCTGCCAGTTCCGCATTATGGAGCATCAGCCGGAGATTGTCTTTGAGGAGACAGAAAGATTGGAAAATCAGGATCGCGGCGGCATTGGGAGTACGGGAAGAAGCTGAGTGACAAAATAGTTGTAGCGTGTGTGGGTGGATGATTAGGCAAGCGAGATTAGAAAAATAAAGGGATTTGGTAAAGTGATGAGACAAATCGGACGATGGATTGAAAAAAAAGACTGGAAGACGATGCAGAGGGAGAAAAAAAGCCTGCGTGTTGAAAATAAAAAAGGAAAATGTGGCAATCTGCGAGTCTTCTTAGCGGCGGCCGTGCTTTCGGCGGGGGTTCTTTCCGGCTGTGGGAATGAACCGAAGGAGGCACAGGAGGCGCGGATCGAGGGCATTGAACAATTAAATGCCGGTAATTATCAGGAGGCGGTTGATTCCTTTGGAAAAGCGCTGGATGCCAGTGACGGGATCGTGAATTCTTTTGAGCTGGACGTGCTCAAGTATCGTGGCGAGGCAGAGTATAAACTGGCGGATTATTCGGCGGCAGCGCATACGTATGGGATTTTGGCGGAGGTCGACGGAGGAAAAGCGGAATATTACTATTATAAAGCGGCTTCGGAGGCGGCGGCTGGAGAGATAGAAGAGGCAAAAAAAGATTTTGAGGCAGCGGAAGAAAAGGCCAAAAACAGTAAAAAAAGCAGCGCAGATGCACCTGGGGTAAGTCTGGCATTTTCGGCATTGGCAGCGGCAGCGCGCGATGCAGGAGATGGAGAACTGGCGACGCAATACTGTAATCAGGCAGTTGAGCGCGGCGTATCAGGGGCAGAAATTTAAAATCAGCTTGCGCTCAGTGAAATGGAAGTGGGGGACTATGAGAGTGCGGCTTCTCATTTTCAGGAGGCGCTTTCATTGGCAGACAGCCAAACTGCATTGGTGGTTCAGCAAAATGTTGCAGTCCTTTATGAGAGGCAGGGAGATTTTGCGAAAGCGCTGGAACTGTTTCAGGAATGTCAGGCATCTGGCGTAGATACACCAGAACTGCAGAAAGAAATTCGATTTCTGGAAAGCAGGTAGCGGTTCGATATAAGCGGTTATATTTGGAGGTAATATGGCAGAACTGTTCGATATGAAAGAACTGGAGGAGCGCGTCATTTTGGTGGCGGTCAGTACCTCCGACGGGGATGATACAGAGGCGTCCCTGGACGAGCTGGCGGAATTAGCGGATACGGCTGGGGCGACAGCGATTGGGCGTTTGGTGCAGAACCGGGAGAAGATTCATCCGGGTACGTACCTGGGAAGCGGAAAGTTGGATGAACTGAAAGAAATGATCTGGGAAATGGATGCGACGGGCGTGATCTGTGATGATGAGCTATCTCCGGCGCAGCTTCGCAATCTGGAGGCGGCGTTAGACACGAAAGTGATGGATCGAACGATGGTGATCCTTGATATTTTTGCAGCACATGCGACGACGAGCGAGGGAAAAATCCAGGTCGAGCTGGCGCAGCTCCGTTACCGTGCAGCGCGCTTGGTCGGGCTTAGAAATTCACTGTCCCGTCTGGGTGGCGGGATTGGTACGAGAGGACCGGGTGAGAAGAAGCTGGAGATGGATCGCCGTCTGATTCATGAACGGATCGGACAGCTTAAGGCGGAACTTGAGGATGTAAAACGCCACCGTGAAGTGACAAGAAAGCAGCGCGACCGAAAATATACATTGTCGGCGGCGATCGTGGGCTATACAAATGCGGGCAAATCGACGCTTTTGAATACATTAACAGGAGCGGGCATTCTTGCGCAGGATAAATTGTTTGCAACCCTGGATCCGACGACGCGCGGCTTAAAACTTGCGAGCGGGCAGGAAATCCTTCTGACGGATACGGTTGGGTTCATTCGCAAACTGCCGCACCATCTGATCGAGGCGTTCAAGAGTACGCTGGAGGAGGCGCGTTACAGCGACATCGTTCTCCATGTGGTAGATGCATCGAATCCGCAGATGGACACGCAGATGTATGTCGTATATGATACATTGCGCCAGCTTGAAATCGGTGACAAGACGGTTGTGACGGTATTTAATAAGATGGATCAGGTTGGGCACCCGGAGACGCTGAAAGATCTGCATTCCGATTATCAGGTGCAGATTTCCGCAAAGACAGGTGCGGGGCTGGACGAGCTACAGGATATATTAGAAATGATTCTGCGCAACCGCAAGGTTTATCTGGAAAAGGTATTTTCCTATCAGGAAGCCGGACGCATCCAGACGATCCGCAAATATGGTCAGCTTTTAAAAGAAGAGTATCGGGAAGATGGCATTTACGTGGAAGCTTACGTTCCGACAGAACTCTACGCGGGGCTGATGCGTTAAGAAATTTGGTGATTTTTTAGAGTGGAGAGCACTCCTATTTATTTCTGTACAGGAAAAATCAAAAAAATGAAAAAAATGGGTTTCTTTTTTGGAAAAATGGTGTATGATGAAAATAGTTAGATCCTGCTAACTGGATTTGGCATGGAAACCGTTTGTGCGGACACCAAACCCTTTATTCAAACAGAAAAAGGAGTGAACCGATATGGGAAGATATTACCGGATGTCAAAAAAAGTGTCGGAGGAGGAAGCGTCAGAAATTCTCCGTGAGATGAGGGAGCTGGAAAATGTAGCACAAGTATCTTTGACGGAGAACCGGGATCATATGCTTGTTGCTACGAAAGATGGCGATTTTGTTTTGGTTATGAATACAGCGGTCAATATTTGCCGTCGGATTGCAGGCGGATGTGAGCTGTCGTTCGAACGTTTTTCGCAGGAATTATCATGAGTTTTGATGATCTTGACTTTGCCGCTCTGTTCTAGGGTGATACGGCCGTCAATAGTATCACGACTCCCTGGAAGTATAAAGAAAAATTAGATTTAGGAAAAAATTTTCATAACGTTTTGTGCCTGAGCGAAACGAAAGGAATACGTATAAAAATGAAAAAAATGGAGAAAAAAAGATCCAGAAAACAGGCAGAAAGCGTAAACTTGTGGTTCATCGCTTGCTTGGTATGTTTGCTTTTTTTGGGCGGATGCCGCAAAAGAGAAGAAATTCAGCCGACAGCCAGGGAGAATGGAGTCTATCAGATTTATTATCTCAATTCGACGCGCACAGGGCTGGCGAGTATTTCCTATCAGACGGAGGCGATGGATGATGAGATCCTGATCGGCGAGTTGGCGGGGCGGATTCTGGCGGCGCCGGAAAATCCGGAGTATCAGGCAGTTTTAAGTGATAAAGTCGAATTTTTAGATATCCACCGGGACAACAATGTGCTGACACTGAACTTCAATCAGGAGTACATGAACATGAAAGCGTCGCGAGAGATTCTGTGCCGGGCGGCACTGGCAAAGACCTTTACGCAGGTGGACGGTGTCGATTATATCAGCATTGACTGTGAGGGACAGCCACTTCTGGATACACATGGCAATCCGGTCGGAGCGATCGCCGGAAATGATTTTTTGGACAGTATTTCGGATGTCAACTCGTATGAAAAAGTGGAGCTGACCCTGTATTTTGCCGATGAAGAAAAGGAGAGTCTGGTGGCGGAGAAACGGGAGGTATTCCACAGCATGAATACCTCGCTGGAACGTCTGGTGGTTGAACAGCTGCTGGCGGGGTCCCAGAATGGAGGACATTCGGTTATACCAAAAAATACAAAGGTGTTAAATGTATCGCTCACCGATAATGTCTGTTACGTGAACTTGGATAACACGTTCGTTTCTGGGGACATCGATGTGGCAGAATATATTCCGGTGTATGCGATCGTAGATTCGCTGACCGAGCTTCAGACGGTCAATAAAGTGCAGATCACGGTCAATGGCTCGGCGGATGTGACGTACCGTAACGTGATTTCGCTGGCGCAGCCGCTGGAGCGGGAGGAGAAGTATATTGTAAAGTAACCGCCGACAGAGTGTAGATGCTTGAAAAGGAAGCCTATGCCATGCCTGGATGAGGGAGCAGCAATGGGATTTTTTGAAAATAATTCAAAAGAATTTTGTTGATGTTTCGAAAAATAAAGAAAAGAGGAATTGAATATCAAACGGCCGTTAATGTGGATGATGGTGGCTTTCGTACTTGGAGAGGTCGCAGCGTACCAGATGGGCATGACGGGATGGCTGATAGCTGCAGCAGCTTTGGCGCTTGCAGTCATAAAAACAGCAGAAGGACGGGAAAATTCGGACTTCCAGACAGACGCAGAACGCGTCTGGAATTGGAACGATCCGATGATATACCGTGTCTTTCTGCTGTTTTTCTGTTTCCTGGCAGGATGGGGACGAATGACAGCAGAAATGCGCCCTGATGCGTTGGAACGCGGGGTGACGCAGAGTGGAGGTTCGGCGGAGGTGGCGCTATCAGGAACACTGGATTCGTTTTCAGAGAAAAATGGGTGGTGTACGATGATTTTGACGGGGGTGGAGGTAGAAAGTGCGGAGATAAAAGAAGGGGTAATTCAAGAGAGAAAAATAGGGGGAGAAGAGAGAGTAAAAAAAGTGCTAGTCTCATGTAAGAGTGAATTGCTAGATACCGTCCGTTTATCAGAGGTGACAACCCAGGTGAAGGACACCGGGAGATTCGAAAAGATGGATTTTTCTGGAGCTGAGAGGTCTGTCCTTTTTGTGGAAAGGAAGAAAACGCCATCTTACGGGAGCCAGATCCGTCTGACAGGAACGGCTGAGTTTCTGGAGGAGGCGCGCAATCCGGGGCAGTTTTCGTATCGGATGTATTACCGGGGGATGGGAATCCGGAACCGGGTGACAGCGGAGCAGATTTTTGTTTCAGAGGGAGAAGGTTCGCCTCTTCGGCGTCAGGCAGAGCGATTCCGGGCGTATGCGAAAGAAGTCTTTCAGGAAATCTGCGATCCGCAGGATGCGGGGATTTTTCAGGCGATCCTGCTGGGGGACAAGTCTGGACTTTCGGAAGAGCTGCGGGAGCGCTTTCAGGATAATGGAATCGCGCATATTCTGGCAGTCAGTGGGCTTCATGTGTCCCTGATCGGTATGAGCGTATATAGCGCACTGCGGTTTTTTGGGGTGTCCTATGGC
>JBNMLY010000136.1:0-5706 GCA_050875065.1 Otoolea sp.
CTGTGATGAATATAAGTAATTTCCATAAATAAGTATCCTTTCTGTTTTCTATTCTTTATCCATACTCCATGATTTCCGCGGATGATGATATGTTGATCAGGAAAAGGAATCGTGTTCCCGATGTTCCTTGCGGTAGACCAGAGGAGCCTGTCCGATCAGCTTTTTGAACGTCCGGCTGAAATAAAGCGAGTCGGGGTAGCCGACGAGCGTGGCGATCTCCTGAATCTGCAGATCCGTCACGGCGAGGAGCTCTTCTGCCTTTTCAACGCGGAGTTGATTTAAGTAACGGATCGGGGAGACGTTTGTGTTGTCCTTGAACAGATGGGCGAGATAATCCGGGCTGATGTGGCAGAAATCAGCCATCGAACGGATCGTCCACGGCTCCATGTAAGTCCGGTTCAGATGGAGGATCAGGCGATTCACGGAAGAGTTGTTGTGGGACGGGCAGAGGTAATGATCTCTGGTCCGGGAAATCAATATCAGAAGCCGTTTGAAATCGCTGTTGATAAATTCAGAAAAATGCAGGTTTTTCAGCTGGAGTTCGGAAATAATCTCATCGAAGAGATTCCGGAGTTCCGGGGATTTCCCGATCATTCCGGTATGGATGTGGAAATGCTCAAGTTGTGCAGGGATCTCCGATCCGGTAAAATGAATCCAGTAAATTTCGGGTGTCTCCTCCGCATAATAACAGTATCCTTGAGGTTCGCCGGGGCGATAGAGAATCAGGGATCCGGCTTCCATCGGCTTCCATCCGTCGGAAAACAGGTAATGTCCGGTACCTCTGTAAACGTAGAGAAGCTGATAGTCCAATCGTCCGTCAGGCCTTCTGCGGAGGTAATCCCGGGTGAAAAAACGTTTGGAACCGCAGCAGTTTATAGCGATCGGAACGTTGAGGTCTTCGCGGCCTTTGTCCCTCTTTTCAGGATAGAGATACCCTGCGTTGTCAATCATACTTATTCCTCCAAAAAAACAGGATTGTCCATATAGTGAGCGTAAAAAAGTATGGAGTCTGTTTTCGTTCGTTCTTATAATTATATCAGATAATAAACCATTTACATATACGAAAAAATGGAGAAAATAAAACAAGAATTTCAAAATTTATATATTTTTAAGAATTTTGGGAAAAAGAAGCAGGAGGACATAAGATGAGCGGAAAAAGACAGGTCATTCTCTTTATGACGGACACAACAAGAAAAGATATGCTTGGCTGTTACGGGGACAGCCGGATGAAGACACCGAATCTCGATCATCTGGCGGAGGGCGGAATCCGGTACGAGAATGCATATTCCTGCCAGCCGGTCTGTGGTCCGGCGCGCGGTGCGATTTTTACAGGACTTTTCCCGCACAGCAATGGAGTGTCGACAAACAGCATGCCTCTCGGTGAGGGCGTGAAGACGATCGGTCAGCGCCTGACGGATCAGAAGGTGCACTGCGGTTACGTCGGAAAATGGCATCTCGATGGCGGTGACTATTTTGGATACGGAAAGTGTCCAGATGGCTGGGATCCGGAGTACTGGTATGACATGCGGTGTTATCTCGAGGAACTCACACAGGAGGAGCGTGTAAAGTCGAGAAAGCGTGAGACGGCATACAGCCCGGAGATGACCGAGGGCTTCACCTATGCACACCGGTGTTCTGACCGTGCGATCCGTTTCCTTGAGGAGTACGGGGATAAGGACTTTTTCCTGACTGTCTCCTACGACGAGCCGCATGGACCGTCCCTGTGTCCGGCGCCGTTTAACCGGATGTATGAGGGCTTCTCATTCGATGACAATGAAGGCTTCCACGATGATCTTGCGGACAAGCCGCTGATGCAGAGACTCTGGGCGGGAAAGAACCTCCATGCGACCTCCGAGGAGCTTCGGATGCCGACGGAGAAGAGATCCCTGTTTTTGGGATGCAACTCGTTTGCCGACTATGAGATTGGAAGAGTGCTCAAAGTCATCGACGAAAAGATGCCGGATGCGCTTGTCATCTACACGTCTGATCACGGCGATATGCTCGGCTCTCATCATCTGAACCAGAAAAATGCCGCGATTTACAGGGAGGTTGCGAATATTCCGCTGATTATCCGCGGAGGAGAGCGGGGAAAAGTTGTGAATGCCCCGGCATCTCACATTGACCTGGCGCCGACGATTATGGACTATTTTGATCTCAAGATCCCGAAGTGTTTTGCGGGCAAGAGCATGCTTCCGCAGATCTATGACACGACAAAGAAGATCAACGATGTCGTGTTTACAGAGTTTACGCGCTATGAGGTCGATCACGATGGTTTTGGCGGACTCCAGATGATGCGTGCAGCAGTGACAGAGCGCTACAAGCTGGCACTTCATCTGATGGATAAGGATGAATTCTATGACACAAAGGAAGATCCGTGTGAGGTGCATAACCGGATCGACGATGAGCGCTATGCGGCGATCCGCGATGAGTTGCACGATCGGATTTTAAAAGAGATGGATGACACGAGAGACATGTACCGCGGATACCAGTGGGCAGTCAGACCGTGGAGAGACGGATATGAGCCGACCTGGGCGAACGGAGGATACACGCGCCAGAAAGAGGAAGAGGAGATGTACGAGCCGAGACAGCTCGACTATGATACCGGATTGCCGATGGTTTCCGCAGTCAGAAGAAAAGAACAGCACTAGAACATGTCTGATACCACCCTGAAAAGTTTGATGAAAAAAATCAGATTTTTCAAGGTGGTATTTTTGGCCCTGAATTGTTTGGTGAAGATATTTTCTTTGGAGTTTCAATACGTTTTACAAGTTTAATCTGCCCCAGTAATTTTTTGACAGTTTGATAAAGTATTGGGCCGCATCAGTGAGATAGCTGCCTTTCTTGTAACTTGCCACAATATCCCAGGTCGGATGCGAGGGAAGAGAGAAGAAAGAAACATTCTCAAACGGATAGCGATAGGCACCTACGGCAAAAAAACTTGGAACAAGGGTACAGCAGATATTTGCAGACACCATTTCCAGTGCGGTTACGGAACGCTGGGCATAAAAGAGGGTATCCGGATGGAGTTGATAATCCTGAAAGCATTTGAGGATTACCTCATACATGGTCGACTGCTTGTACATCATGGCGAATGGTTCATACTGAACATGCTGGAGGTCTAATTCCGGGTAAGCGCTGCAGCAGGTAGGGTGTGCGAGTTGACAGCTTGGATGGATGCTGGGAATTGCTAGCAGGATTTCTTCTTTTGCAAGAGGAATATATACATCGTCTGCGCGCTGCTGTTCGGAAAGTGTCAGAAAGCCAAGATCCAGTTCGCCGGATGTAAGCATCTGCTGTTGACCACGCACATTATTCTCATAAATATTGATCGTGACGTTCGGATAATTCTTGTGGAAAAGAGGGTAAATGCTGGTAAACATGGAACTTCCATGTTCGGAAGTGATTCCGATCGCCAGATTTCCCTGATGGGAATTGACGAAATCCTGCAATTGTTTGTCGGTTTCGCGGCGTATCTGTAAAATTTCTTTTGCCGATTTAAGATAAATTAAACCTGCTTCAGTGGGAACGAACCCACTGCGGGAACGAAAAAAGAGGGGAGTTCCGATTTCTCGCTCAAGATTGTTCAGTTGCTGGGTTAATGCGGAGGAAGTTACGAACAGTTTTTCGGCAGCTCGGGACAGTTTTTGTTCTTCGGCGATCGTGACAATGTACTCAATTTCTTTTAAATTCATAAGGAAACATTTCTCCTTTCCCATTCCCAAAATAGAATTTTGTTGGTTTTTCAGAGCGATAAAACGCTGGTAGTGTGTCTTTTGGTTCCAAATGATAATATGTATCAGTATATAACAAGGAATAAGAAGAGACAATGACCTATTTTGATTTAGAAAAACTAAACGAAAAGTAAAAATGTTTAAATTTACTTCTTTATAAGAGGCTGATATGATAAGGGCATAAACAAAGTACCTTTTAAACGTTTACATGAAGAGAAAGAGAGGAAACGGTTATGTTTAAAAAGGGGTTAGCAGTGGTTATGGCGGCGGTTATGGCATTTTCGGTAGTTGGCTGTTCAGCAGGAGATTCATCGGGAAAGAGTGAGACTTCTGCATCAACGGAGAAGACAACAGATGAGAAGAGCAGTGGTGACACAACGGCATCAACAGTAAAATGGCCGAAAAATGTAGAGATCGTGGTACCTGCAAGTGCAGGCGGCGACACGGACTTTAATGCACGTCTTCTGGCGCAGAAACTTTCGGATAAACTTCCGGCTAACTTTGTAGTTTCCAATGTAAACGGAAATGGCGGTGCGACCGGAACCAGACAGGTAAAAGATGCAGCGAATGACGGAAGTTCGGTCCTGTTTTATCACACTGCATTTCTGGTAAACAAGGCGTGCAAAGCGACAGACTATGGATTTGATGAGTTTCAGTTTGCAGCGATTGCAGGACAGAATGTCGGCAATGTTGTGACGGTGAATGCTTCTCTTGGAATTAACAGCCTGGAAGATCTTTACAACTATACGAAGGAGCATCCGGGTGAGTTAAAGATAGCAGCACAGACGGGTGCTACCTCTTATGCCGTAGCGCTCCAGATGAAGAATGCAGGTTTTGATCTCAATATTGTGGATGCAGGTTCTGCAGCAGACCGTCTGGCAGCAGTACTTGGCGGCCATGTAGATGTGATTCTTGCCGCTTACGGCTCCATCAAGGATTATGTAAAAGAGGGCACTCTGGTTCCGTTAGCAATGGATGGAAACAGCGACCTGACGGTACAGGATGAAAACATTGACATTAAGGCAATGAAGAATCAGGGTTATGACATTGAGCTTCCGTTCTACTATTTCTTTGCATTCCCGAAGGGGACAGATACGGCTCTCGTAGACGAATTCAACAATGCATTGGGTGATATTATCCAGAACGACAGTGAGTATCAGGAAAAGATTTATTCCTCCTATTATCAGCAGCCAACTTTTATGCCGGGTGAAGAGGGACTGGCTGTCTACAAGGACATTGATGAGATGCTTCAGAAAATTGATTTTTCTGCAAAATAAAAATGGAGAGGCGTAACGTATGAGTGGAAAAAAGTTATCAGAGACTCTGGTAAATTTGGTACTGGTACTTACAGGCGCTATTTTGTGGCTGTCGGCGCAGACGATTGAGGTCGGCGCCGCCATGGGGCAGGGTGGAGACTTCATGCCAAAACTGTGCAGCACCATCTGGCTGATTATAGCGATCCTGCTGTTTGTCTTTGGTTTGCGTACACCGGATACAGGAAAAAACGAGGCACCGATCAGTATAAAAGGTTTCTTGAGCACATTGGTCCTGCTGTTTGTTTATGTATTGCTGCTCAAACCGATTGGATTTGTGATTACCTCAATTGTATACATGTTCATCCAGATGATGTTGTTTGTGCCGGCAGAACTGCGAAATAAGAAGAACTACATTATTTTTGCAGTCGTATCGATCGTTTTGCCGATCGCGGTAAATCTGTTGTTTGTAAATGTATTTTCACTGATTTTGCCGACCGGTATCTTATAAGGAGGAACACACATGGTTGTTGAAGGTTTACTTTCCGTATTGAATATGCACTGCTTCGTCGTCATTTTGATCGGCGTGGTAGTTGGAATTATTTTTGGTTCCATTCCCGGATTGACTTCTACGATGGGTGTAGCACTTTGCCTGCCGCTGACGTTCTCGATGTCTCCGCTTGATGGAATCTCGATGTTGGTAGCGCTGTATGTAGGAGGAA
>JBNMLY010000137.1:0-5574 GCA_050875065.1 Otoolea sp.
AATATATCCGGCGCAGGTCAGGATCGAACCCGACGTAAGGATCGCCGGAATACCGAGATTCAGTGCCCCGATCGCCGCCTCCTTCTTATCCATCGTCTTGCGGCATTCCAGATAATTATTCGTCGTCAGAATCGCGTAATCGACGGTCGCACCCAGCTGGATACAGCTTACGATAATGTAACCGATGAAAATCATCGTATCTCCGGCGATGTACGGCACCGCCATATTGACGAAGATCGCGACCTCAATCGGAATCATGATAAGAATCGGAATAATCAGCGATTTAAAACTCCACATGACAACCACAAATACACCAATCAGCGACATCACATTGACACGACTGTAATCCTTCGTGATGGTCGTCTGGATATCCTGTGTGGACGGCGTCGTGCCGACCAGATACGAATTTTCTGGATAATATTTCTTCATGATCGCCTGGATCTCATCCGAACACTTGTACGCCAGTTTGCTCTCGCCCTTACTCTTGACGTAAATGAGGATTCGCGCATAATCTTTTTTATGTAACTGGCTTGTGATGCTGTACGGAAGGAAATCTTCCGGTACGCCCTCCGGAAGCTGCCCGGACAAAGAGGTCACACTCTTCATATACGGCAGATCTTCCAGTTCATCCGTAAATTCTTTTTCCTTAATCGAAGAGGTATCCGGCACGATCGCCATCATCATATTGCTTCGTCCGAATTTCGCCGTGATAAGCTCGTCATCCTCATATACCGTTGTTCCCTCGCTGGCGCCGACCGCGTCATTTCCGTAGAGGAAATCATTCATGCTCTGCGCCGTGTACGCCGGGATTGCCAGTACCGCAATCAGAATCAGCACGATGCGGCGGCTGTTGTAGATACCGTGGCTGAGCTTATCAAACGACGGTAGGAACGAACGATGGGATGTTTTCTCAATCATCGGCGTCATACGCAGAATCATCGCCGGCATGAAGAAGACAACCGTCAAAAGGCTCAAAACGATACCCTTTGCCAGTACGAGTCCCATATCAAATCCGATATTAAACTTCATAAAGCACAGAACGATAAACCCGACGATCGTCGTCAAACTGCTGGCGAAAATAGAGTTTAACGCCTCCTCGATCGCATTGCTTAACGCGGTCATCTGGTCAAGCCCCTTCGCCTTTTCTCTCGCGAATGCATGGCTTAAGAAAATCGAATAGTCCATCGAACAGGCGAGCTGCAGAACCGCCGACACACTGTTTGTCAAGAACGAAATCCGCCCGATAAACAGGTTCGTTCCTTTATTCAAGACAATCGCCACACCCATGACCGTCAGATACAAAATCGGTTCAAACCAAGAATTCGTCGTCACTGTCAGAATCAGGAAAATGACTACGACGGCCAGCGTCAGGATCAGCTTCATCTCACTCGAAACATTTTCCTGCAGCGATTTGTTCTGCACCGCCATGCCGACGTAATGTCCCTTATCCCCGAGAATATCCTTGATCTCATCGATCGTCTGGGATGTTCTCTTATCCGTGTCGCCGTTCACAAAGACAATATCCATAACAGCCGTATTATCTTTATAATACTCATCAACGCTGTTAAAATTGATAAATGCGTCCGCCGCGTACACGCTGGTCGAAGTATCAAGCCACATGACCTGATCGACTCCATCCAGCGCCTCTATCTTATCCTTATAGGCTTTCGCCTCATAAAGCGAAACATCGTCAATCATGATGCGCCCCGTGCCGGGGTAGCCAAATTTCTCCTCCATCAGATCGAGGCCCTGTTTGGACTGCACGGTCGATGGCAGATATTCCGTCAGATCGTAGTTGATCTCGACAAACGGCGCCATGAGTGCCGATATCAGCACCAGAACCAGGAAGACAATCTCGATCGCCCTGCTCCGCTCAATGATAAATTTCGGCAGGGAGAAGGCTTCTTTTTCCGTCTGTTTTTCTTCCTTGCGTTTATGTAAAAATTTCAGTTTCATGCCTGCTTGCTCCTGTCATACAATGATTCCGATTCCGCTCCCTGTTTCCCCGGGAGTACCGGAACCTTGTTTCCTTTTGATCCTTACCGCATCAAAATAATCATATAATAATGTTTATCGCCGACCTGCTGATGTGCGACGCCCATTTCTTTATAATAAACCACCCGGTCCACGCGTTTTTTCTCGTCGCTGTCGTGGTTGCGCAGAAGTTTTTCCTCTGCCTGGGTCGCATCATCGCAGTTGATGAGGTAAATCTCCGTATGGCGTCTCGCGGTGCTCTCACCGATGGATTTGAGGTAATCATCGAGTGTGCCCTCATCCGGGATCCGGCTGCTTCCGTAACCCTTGCTGCGCGCCATCTCCAGACGATGCTCGGCGATCTGCTGCAATTTTCCGTTTAAAATAAAGCTGGCGTCTTTATCATAATCTTTCTTGTCATCGTCGTAATAATCTTCTTCCTCATCCCCATCAAATGCGTCCGCCTTGAGTTCATTTAAGCTGTCCGCCATCGCCTGGGTATCTGCATCCAGAAATGCCAGCGTGTACGCGCCGCCGCCCGTATTTTTCTTCTTTTTAGCATTTGCCAGACTGCCATCGGCATTGATCGTATACTGCGTCTCGTCCTTTGTGAAGGTCGTGCCCTCCATCGCGCCGCTGTCTTTCAGAAAATAGTATTTTCCATCGATATTCTGCCAGCCGGTCGCCATCGCGCCGTCCCCCTGCAGATAATACCAGGTTCCATTTTCCTGCTGCCAGCCCGTTTTCATCAGTCCGTCCGCCCCGAGCAGATACCATTTACCACCCATCTGCTGCCAGCCGGTCAGATAGGAACCATCCATCCCCACCAGATAATAGCCGTTCTCCACCGGCTGCCAGACCCCTGCGTCATCCGCCTTCACAGTCTCTAGCGATGCCGCCGACAAAAGCAGCCCGATTCCCGCTGCTCCCGCCAGATGCACCATCTTACGTCTAAAGCAAGCTTTCAGTATGGCTTTAAACCCAGATGCCACCCGCTTTTCTCTATCATTTTCAATCCGCAAGTTTCCTTTTCTGCCCTTCATACGCTGCCCTCACTTTTCCTGCTGATTTTCATTTCCTACCTTTTCAAGCTCCACGCCTCTCTCCTTTAAGAGGGCCCGAAGCATCGCCGCCAGCTCCTTTCCGCTGATCCGGCTTCCGTCAATCAGCATATCATAACTTGCCTTATCCGCCCATGTCTTTTTTGCATAAAAATTGTAATAATTTTTTCGGATTTTGTCTGCCTGCTTGATCAGATATTCGGCTTCCTTTTCATCCGTCTCATAGCGCCGCATGATCTCCTTTACACGCGCCTCCATCGGTGCATATATAAATAAAGAAATAAGCCCTTCCGTTCCTTCCAGGACTTTATCCGCACAGCGTCCCACGATGATACACGGACCTTTTTTCGCGTACTCCCGGATCAGCTGGGACTGCACCACAAACAGCGTATCATTCATCGGTTTCCCATAACCGGTAAACGGATTGCACTTGGCCGGGACCTTGAAGAGAAAACGATTTGCTTTCATCTCGTCCGCATCCTCCAGCTCCTCCATCTTAAATCCGCCCCGCGCGGCCGCTTCCTCAATCAAATGGCGGTCGTAGCACGGAATCTCCAGCTCCTCTGCCAGATACTGTCCCAGTTTATGACCGCCGCTTCCAAACTCTCTTCCGATTGTAATGACAAAATTCTCCATACCCGCTCCACCTTCTGTATCCGTTTTCATTTACGGCACTTTGAATTCCAAAAGTGCCAGTCCGTGAACCGTAACCGTTTTGATCTTCCTGTCAAGTACCATGTTGCCAGCGGGTTTTAAATCCACAGTTCTCTCTAAATCAGCACATATACAACTTGCGTTTGTTTAATTGACATTTGTCTATTTTTGAACTATAATGCATTATACTAAGTTGTGCGAATGAATACAATAATCATTTTTACGTCAGTTGTATTTTAATCAACACTCTTTATATATGTGTCCATTTTTAATTATATGATTTGCTCATTTTTACTGTATTTTAATATTCGGCCTTGGCCTGTCTGCAAATCATCCATATATTGCCAGCGAGAGTTTGCCCGTTTGAAGCTCTCAGAAAGGAAATCACTATGAAAGAAGAAGTTCTCGACCGCCGTGTGCGGAAAACCAGACGTCAGTTAAAGGAGTGTTTAACCCGTCTCCTGAAGGAAAAAAAGATCCAGGATATTACCGTGCGGGAACTTGCCGAGATGGCAGACATCAACCGCGGCACGTTTTACCTTCATTATAAAGATGTATTCGATCTGATGGATCAGATCAAAAACGAACTCATCGAGGAGGTTGAATCTGTCCTGACCCGCCATCCGGTCTCCGAACTGGTCGCGCGTCCCTCTCTCGCGCTCTCTGAACTGTTTCCTCTGGTACAGGAGAATGCAGAGATTGTTTCTATTTTAATCGGAGAAAACGGAGATCTGAATTTTGTCAACCGCCTGAAACGGATCGTCAGTGAAAAATGCTTAAAAAGCTGGCTGGATCTCAAATGTTCCAGCGAGCCTGATACACTCGCGGCATTTTCCGCCTTTATCGTCTCCGGCTGTGTCGGCACGGTCCAGTACTGGATCGAAAGCGGCATGAAGGAATCCCCGCAACAGATGGCCATTTTAACCGAAGAATTTATCTTAAAGGGCATCCGGGTACTGGAAAATCCAGCTTGACTTTCACACAATTCCGTGCTTTAATAAAACTGCAATTTTTAAAAATCTGAAAGGAGAACCACATGGACAGTTGTGACAGCAACGGGCGAAGTCGTCGTGATGGGCAAAATCAAACTATGAGTTCCAACCATGCGTACCAGACTGTTGGTCTTCTGCAGGGTCTTTTTGAATGTAAATCGGGCTGTCTGGAAGAGCTGTCCCGGCTGCTTTGATAAGCCAGAACAGCGGTGATAGCTGTTTTTCCGTTTCAATTGGTTTTCATATATATTTGTCCATCGCCCTGGCGCGGATTTGAAACTGTCGTTTTTGACACTTCATCCTGCTCCCGACTGGCGGTGGATTTTTTTATGCAGCAGATACAGATCCGGTATCCCAGCCGGTGTGTCTGTCCGATAAAAACATCCCCGCGCTGCTCGCCCTGTACGTCCTAAACGACACTAAAAAGAACGACAGAAAGCGAGGAACCTAAATATGAATCAGACTCCAGAAATGGACAAGAAAAAAATAGCCCCGGCAGAAACGGCACCGGTCGCCGCTTCCGCCGAGCACAACGCTAATTTTGAAGAAAATATCCGTGCCATCATCCGCAGCGGAAAACCGGCTGCCGTGATCCGGGATGAACTCGACAATTACCACGCAAACGATATTGCCGAGGTTTTGGAAACCCTGGATACCGCAACTCGGAAACGCCTCTACAATATTCTCTCCCTGGAAATGACGGCAGAGATTTTTACCTACTTGGATGAACCAGCTCCTTACTTGGATGAGCTGGGTGTTGACCGGGCAGCCGCCGTTCTGGCAGAGATGGATGCCGATGAGGCCGTCGATATCCTCGAAAACTTAGAGCCAGAGGAAAAAGAATCCCTGATCGCGCGCATGGATCAGGAATCCAAGGATGATATCCACCTGAT
>JBNMLY010000138.1:0-5520 GCA_050875065.1 Otoolea sp.
AAGGTTATAAGATCAAGTCAGCCACTGCATAACCTTAACATTTCTATATTCAATTTTTTAAGCAGCCACCCCACCGGGAGATGGCTTGTTTGTTGTGCATTTAAGGTAATGGATACCCTCTACTTCTCATTTTCAATCTTTACTTTCTCCATATTTTAAGAATTTTTTTCCTTAACCTCCAGCGCCGCTTTCACAAACTCCCGGAAGATCGGATGTGCGCGGTTCGGGCGGCTCTTGAACTCCGGATGATACTGGACACCCAGATAGAACGGATGTCCCGGAATCTCCATCGCCTCTACCAGCGTGCCGTCCGGTGACTGTCCGGAAAAGATAGCGCCATGCTCCATATAAACCTCCCGGAACTTGTTGTTAAATTCATAACGATGACGATGTCTCTCCTCGATCAGGCCTTTTCCGTATGCTTTCATCATCAATGTATCCGGGCTGATGCGGCACGGATATGCACCCAGACGCATCGTTCCACCCATGTCAGCCAGATCCATCTGCTCTTCCATCAGGGCGATCACCGGATGTTTGCTGTCCGGTGCAAACTCAGTGGAGTTCGCATCCTCATAGCCTAACACGCCTCTGGCAAATGCGATCGCTGCGATCTGCATGCCAAGGCAGATGCCAAAGTACGGAATGTTGTTTCTTCTCGCATAGTCGGCTGCCGCAATCATACCCTCGATGCCGCGGATACCGAAGCCGCCCGGCACGATGATACCGGTTGAATCGCCCAGGATCTCCGGTGCTGTCTCCGGGGTGATCGTCTCACTGTCTACCCAGTTGATCTCGACCTGTGCTCCATTTTCCCATCCGGCATGGTGCAGGGATTCTACGATCGACAGGTAAGAATCGTGCAGTTTGACGTATTTGCCAACCAGGGAAATCTTGACGGTCTTCTTGCTGTTCTTGATGCGCTCCAACATATGTTTCCACTCGGTCAGATCACACTCATGCGGCGTCTTTTCGATGCCCAGTTCACGCAGTACAATCTTAGCCAGTCCCGCTTCCTCCAGCATGATCGGTGCCTCATAGAGAACCGGAAGCGTCAGGTTTTCGATGACACAGTCCTCTTTCACGTTGCAGAACAGTGCAATCTTGCGGAAAATGGACGGATCGTCCACCGGACGGTCGCAGCGCGCTACGATGATATCCGGCATGATACCAAAGGACTGCAGCTGTTTCACCGAATGCTGCGTCGGTTTTGATTTATGCTCGCCTGAAGATTCCAGGTATGGAATCAGGGTTACATGGATGAAAAGGCAGTTGCTGCGTCCCGCCTCGCAGGACACCTGGCGGATAGCTTCCAGGAACGGCTGTGACTCTATATCGCCGGTCGTTCCGCCGATCTCTGTGATGACAATGTCCGCATCGGTCTTTTCCTGTACCGAATAGATAAATGATTTTATCTCATTTGTGATATGTGGAATCACCTGTACCGTCTCACCCAGATATTCACCGCGGCGCTCTTTATTTAACACATTCCAGTATACCTTACCAGTCGTCAGATTGGAATACCGGTTTAAATCTTCATCAATAAAACGCTCATAATGTCCCAGATCCAAATCGGTCTCTGCGCCGTCATCGGTTACGAACACTTCGCCGTGCTGATACGGGCTCATGGTTCCCGGATCGACGTTGATATACGGATCCAGCTTCTGCGCTGCTACCTTAAATCCCCGTGCTTTCAAAAGACGTCCCAGAGACGCTGCTGTAATACCTTTCCCCAATCCTGACACAACACCGCCTGTCACAAAAATAAATTTTGCCATCTGCTTTTCCTCCTCTTCCTTTCCTTTTATAATCAATCCACTTTTTCCGTCATATATGATTCTGTCAAATTTTTTAACTGTTCTGTATCCTCACAGTTAAAAGAGCAAAGAATGTGCCTTGGCACATTCTCGCGCCAGGCACGGCTGCCTGCAAACTATCTCTCGCAAAAGATTTCAGCCCGCACGGATTCCGCAACCCTCAAAACGCAGAATCCATGCAGACTATCAATCTTTTTAGTCGTTATCATGCTCCTGAAGCACATAACCCGGAATCTGAATCTCCTCCGGTTTTTCCATCTGGCTCAGTTCTTTTCTCGCCGCTGCACCGTGTGCAATGTGTGCGATGTCTACCAGCTCAACATTGTCCTCGTTGTACTGGCTTTCCAGTGTCAGTGCCAGAACCGCTGCGGTATCAAGCGATGTCAGACATGGAATACCAAGCTCGACGGCTTTTCGTCTCAGGCGGACACTGTCGCGTCCCGGCTGACGTCCCGTCTTGGAGGTGGAAATCACATAGCTGATCTTTCCTTCTTCCAGCAGGGAAATAGTCGTCTCCTCGCCCTCTTTTGCTTCCTTCGGCTTCTTGACTACCGTCGAAGAAATGCCGACGCTGTTTAACCGGCTTGCGGTACCGGAGGTCGCATAAATATGGAATCCCATTGCCACATATTCTTTAACCAGCTCACGCAGGTCGCTCTTATCCGTATCACGGACACTGATTAAGACACCACCCTCGCGCTTCATCGTATATCCGGCTGCTACCAGACCCTTGAACAGTGCTTCCTCCATCGTCCGGGCGATACCAAGTACCTCACCGGTCGATTTCATTTCCGGTCCGAGCTGGGTATCGACGTTGGACAGCTTCTCGAAGGAGAAGACCGGAACCTTGACTGCGTAGTACGGAGAGCACGGATACAGGCCTGTCTCATAGCCCATGTCAGCCAGCTTCTCGCCCATCATGATACGGGTGGCCAGATCGACCATCGGCACGCCGGTTACCTTGCTGATGTACGGCACGGTACGGGACGAACGTGGGTTGACCTCGATGATATAGATCGTATCCTCATGCAGTACATACTGGATATTGATCAGTCCCTTGGTATTCATGGACAGCGCCAGACGGATGGAATAGTCCACCAGACGGTCTTTCTGGCTCTCGGTCAGCATAAATGCCGGATATACCGCGATAGAGTCGCCGGAATGGACGCCCGCACGCTCGATGTGCTCCATGATACCCGGAATCAGAACCGTTTCACCGTCGCAGATCGCATCGACCTCCAGCTCCGTACCCATCAGGTATTTATCAATCAGGATTGCATTCTCAATCTTGTGGGAGAGAATGATCTTCATATATTCGTGAATATCGGCATCGTTGTACGCGATAATCATGTTCTGGCCGCCTAATACATAGCTTGGGCGCACCAGAACCGGATAGCCCAGATGATTCGCAGCCTGAATCGCCTCATCCTCGGTGTAAACCGTCTGTCCTGCTGCCTGCTTCATATTCAGTTTTTTCAGCAGTGCTGCGAAACGTCCACGATCCTCTGCCATATCGATGCTGTCTGCCGGGGTGCCGAGAACCGGAATGTTGTTCTCCACGAGGCATTTTGTCAGACGGATCGCTGTCTGTCCGCCAAAGGCCACAACCGCACCGATCGGCTTCTCGATCCGGATAATATCCAGCACATCCTCCGGTGTCAGCGGTTCAAAGTACAGACGGTCTGCTACGTTGAAATCGGTGGAAACGGTCTCCGGGTTGTTGTTTACGATGACAACCTCATAACCGGCTCTCTTTAAGGACCATACGCAGTGAACAGATGCAAAGTCGAACTCAATGCCCTGGCCGATACGGATCGGACCGGAACCGAATACCATAACAACCGGCTTGCCGCTTGCATGATCTTTAATAAATTCTTCTGCCTCATCTTCCTCGCCGAAGGTGCTGTAGAAGTAAGGGGTGCTTGCCGTAAACTCGGCGCTGCACGTATCTACCATGCGGTAGCAGGCCGGAACGTGCTTGATTTCCGAAAGTCCGGTCATCTCTTTGATGACTGCATCCGGGAATCCGTTCTGTTTTGCTTCCATATAAAGCGCATCGGTCAGCGGCTCCGACTGCATCCGGCGCTCCAGGGACAGGATGTGCATCAGTTTATTTAAGAACCACTCGTCGATCTTGGTTAAATCGTGAATCTCAGCCACGGTCACACCACGCTTGAAGCTCTCATAAATTGCAAACAGGCGCTCGTCATCCTGTGCCAGAATCTTCTCTCTCAGTTCTTCCACACTCATCGACGCCATTTTCTTCATATTCAGATTGTTCTGGGAGATCTCCGCACCGCGGACTGCCTTCATAAGTGCCTGCTCAAAGTTGCGGCCAATCGCCATAACCTCGCCGGTTGCCTTCATCTGGGTACCCAGCTTCCGGCGTCCGTAAACGAATTTATCAAATGGCCACTTCGGGAATTTAACCGTCACATAGTCGAGTGCCGGTTCGAAGCATGCCATCGTCTCGCCGGTTACCTCGTTCGGGATCTCATCCAGATGGTAACCGATCGCGATCTTGGTTGCCACACGGGCAATCGGATATCCGGTTGCTTTCGAAGCAAGCGCGGAAGAACGGGATACACGCGGGTTTACCTCGATAACAGCATATTCAAAGCTTTCCGGATTCAGGGCAAACTGGCAGTTGCAGCCGCCTTCGATGCCCATCGCCTGGATAATATTCAGGGCTGCGGAACGAAGCATCTGATATTCCTTATCTGCCAGCGTCACTGCCGGTGCGATAACGATGGAATCGCCGGTGTGGATGCCGACCGGGTCGAAGTTTTCCATCGAGCAGACCGTGATCTCATTGCCGATGGCGTCACGCATTACCTCAAACTCAATCTCCTTCCAGCCGGAGATACATTTCTCAACCAGAATCTGGTTGATCGGGGACAGACGGATGCCCGCCTCCGCGATGTTGTAAAGTTCTTCTTTATTTGCCGCAATACCGCCGCCGGTACCGCCCAGGGTAAAGGCCGGACGCACGATAACCGGGTAGGAAATAACCTCGGCAAAATCAAGCGCATCCTCGATGGTGGTGACAACCTTGGACGGGATGACCGGCTCGCCGATGGCTTCCATCGTATCCTTGAAGCACTGGCGGTCCTCCGCCTTATCGATGGTCTCCGGGGACGCACCGAGAAGTGTTACATTGTGGCTCTTTAAGAAGCCTTCTTTCGCAAGCTCCATGGACAGTGTCAGTCCCGTCTGGCCGCCCAGGGTGGACAGGATGCTGTCCGGCTTCTCTTTTTCAATGATTCTCTTGACAAATTCCAGAGTCAGCGGCTCGATGTATACATGATCAGCGATAGCGCTGTCCGTCATGATGGTGGCCGGGTTGGAGTTTACTAAAACAACCTCCAGACCTTCCTCTTTTAAAGCCCGGCACGCCTGCGTTCCTGCATAGTCAAACTCTGCCGCCTGACCGATGACGATAGGACCGGAACCGATAACCATAACTTTTTTCAGGGATTTATTTAACGGCATGACGCGCCCTCCTTTTCCTTATAATCTCTCATCATCTGAATGAAACGTCCAAACAGCTCTTCTGTATCCTTTGGACCTGCACACGCCTCCGGGTGGAACTGAACGGTAAATGCCGGCATATCGTGATAGGTAATGCCCTCGCAGGTACCGTCGTTGACATTGATAAATGTCTCCTCCGCGCCCTCCGGCAGCGTATCGCGCAGTACCTCATAAC
>JBNMLY010000139.1:0-5448 GCA_050875065.1 Otoolea sp.
AAACAGAGCAGTATCGGGAAATACTATCACGAGATCGTATTTAGCGGAGAAGCGGATGCGGTCGAGGTGGGGAGTCTCTGGAACCTTGGCAGGAGCCAGGTAGCCCGGACAGACGAGAGCGAGAAGAAAATCGCCGAATACATCAATAGACGTGTGTTTGGTAGACCGTAGCAACTGCGTGGAGCATTTAGAACAATTACATGGGAAAAAGAAGCAGAAGAAACCAAAGCGGCATAAAACGCCCATTTGGAAGATAAAAGAGAGGATAAAAAGATGAGAGGACAAGAGATTGATCTGTGCCAGCCAAAGCGCCAGACGGAAACCAGAGGGCAGCAGGATACAATGCAGACAAGATACGAGGAGGCGGTGAACTGGTGTCACATCACACTGGATGCAGCGATCACGCTTGGAATTATCGCGTTTGCAGAGGCGGCGCTGCTGGTTTTTACAAAATAAAAAGGACATCCGGAAGCCGTCAAGATCCGAATGTCCAAGATTGACTGGTTAGGTCAACACACATCGTATCTATACAATAGCACGATCGACCTCAAAAGTCAACAAAAGTCGGAATTTAAGGCATTTCCAAGCTGTCCCGGAGCGTTCCGGAGCTGTTTGGAATCCGCCTTTTCCGGGCTTGTAATGGATACCAACAAGTCAACGAAAGAGGTAGATCACATGAGACAGATTAAAGGACAGGATAAGAGACACAGAAAGAAGCCATCCTATATCCCCTATGACTATGAGGCGGCATATCAGAACCAGGTTGAGAATCTGGAGGAAGAGGCAGCAAGAAGAGCACTTGCAGAGGGAAAAGTCAGATATGTGTATGCTACCAAGGAGATCCGGGCAGCAGAACAGCTGGAGGTTGAGATTTATCCGGAGTTTACCAGGCAGAGAGCGGGGGAGATTCCGGAGGCAGGGCGGAGAAAGCTGGATCCAAAGGCGAAACGGGATCTCAATGAGAAGAACAGCCGGAAGCAGTGCGAGCGTGTCATCAATGAGAATTTCGGGGACGGCGATATCTGGGCGACTTTTACATACTCCGCCGACTATGCCCCCGTCAGCATGGAGGTGGCACGTGGTAATATGCAAAACTACATCCGGAGGCTCAACTACCAGCGCCGGAAGCGCGGCCTGCCGAATGCCCGCTACGTCTACGTGACAGAGCAGGGCGACAAAGGCAGATGGCACCACCACATCGTTCTTGATGGGGACATGGAGATGGATATCGTCGAGAGTCTATGGATTTATGGTAAGCGTAACCAGGTGCGCCGCCTGGAAAAAGACGAGAACGGTCTGGTCGGAATGGCTAAGTACATAAGCAAGCCGAAGGGCAAGGATAAGGGCAAATACCAGAAGACGTGGACGCCGTCGAAAAACCTCCGGAAGCCGAAAGAAACGAAGAACCATTACAAGACAAAGCAGTTCCATGTAGACAAGATGGTGGGGGGAGAGCTGCCGGTGCAGGAACATCTGGAACGCTGGTACGCCAAAGATGGGTATGAGTTTGTCGAGGCAGAGATCCGGCACAACCAATGGAATGGACAGTATTATATCTATGCCAGGATGCGCCGGAAAGTCGATCTGCATCCCGGAAAAGCTAGGAAAAGAAGATGTTAAGCGAGGGGAGGTGGAAAAGTGACGTTTGTGGTAAATCCAGAGATGGAAAAGAAGAGAGCGGCCGTCATAAAGGCTCTTAGCGGCGGGAAAAAGATGGGTCTCCACGAGCTGGCGGAAGCAATCGGAGAGAGCAACGTCCAGATGAACTCCGTCATTCGCTCGCTGCGGAACAAAGGCAAGGTGATCCAGGAGGGCGGCGGCCGTTCTGGAATCAAGGCCCTCTACTCCCTCTGTGGCAGCGAAGAAGAAAAACAGCGGTGGAAAGAGGAAGAGGAGAAGCTGAGACAGGAGGGAATTTGGCAGAAGGAGCTGGATGCTACCAGAAAGCGGATAAAAGAGGGCGAATGCCTGAGAATACCGATATACGGCGGGAGAAGGCTTGACGGCCGGGAAATAACAGTCTATAGAGTGGCGCGAGTCGTCAGCAAGCACAGGCGCTTGGTCCGTCTGTCGGATGGACATGACGCAACCTATGCGGAGCTGGCGGTGTATTATCGCGGTAAGAGGCTGGATTGGAGATAGGAGGATATGACAAGAGGAGAAACAACAAAGGAACTGTCGGGAATGGTGGAAAGACTTATTGATCCACATCACGATTCGAGGATTTACTGGGCGCGCGAGGTTACGTTTGATTATTCAAGCGATCATGCTGTCAGGGTTGATTATATGAGATTTAAACCAGTAAATAACACGGTCGGAGGAATTGAAAAAGGGGATTTCTATTGCTACGAGGTCAAATCGTCAGTCGCAGATTTCCATTCCAAGAACGGACATAACTTTATAGGCGATTTTAATTATTATGTCATGCCGCAGGAGGTCTATGCGGCAATTAGCTTGGAGATTCCGTTTGGTGTGGGAGTGTATTGTCCACGGGACGGAGAACTGAAATCTATAAAAAAGGCGAGACGCAGCAACCGCGACAGACCTGTTTCGGAAATGATCCTGATGATGTTCAGATCGGCAGCCAGAGACAGAAAAAAACATGGAATTGGGAGGAAAAGAATAAATGATGATTGAGAAAATTGGAAGAGCGGCCATGCTGGAGCAGATGGCCGAAGAGGCGGCAGAATTGGCACAGGCAGCGCTTAAGCTGGCGCGTGTGTTAAGAGTGGAGAATCCGACGCCCGTGACATTGGAAGAGGCAGAAATGAATCTGACGGCGGAATTTACCGATGTGCAGCACTGCGCCGGAGAATTAAAGCTGGAAACTGACTGGCGGCAGATTGATGCTAAGAATCGGCGTTTTAAAAAGCGTATGGATGATATGGAGTTGGATCGAGAAAGGGCACGGATCCGCGAAGAGATCCTCGAGGAAGCGAAAAAAATGGGCGGATGCGATGCATCGGATGAGTACGCGAAAGGCTGGGATGCGGCGCTTGCTGCTATCTGTGAGGGGATGAAAAAAAGAAAGGAAGAGCAGGAAAATGGAGGAATCACAGAAAAATAGAGCGTGCTGGAATTGCTGGTTTGATGAGTTTTGTGACTGGAATCCGGCGGGCAATGAGGAGGCGTGTGAGAAATTTATATCAGAAGGAGAGGCAGAATAATAGATGGATTTAGAACAGAAAGCAATAGAACGAATCAAGGTAGCATCGGAATTGTCGCTGTATCACTATAAGCAGCCTTTGATTTGCACATACAGCGGCGGTAAGGATAGATAAATCAATAAATAAAAAGAGGAGCGGCGTATGTGGGGTGCTCGCTCCTCTATAGGGGTAACTCTATTATAGACGATCCCCAGAAAGAATGCAAGAGAGGGGGAAGATTATGGTATCAGCAAGTGCGTTAATTAACATTATGCTCACGCAGATGCAAGAATATATCAAAGAGGGATGTTTAAAAGATATACAACTGATTCTGTATATGAATCTGGCTGATTACCGGTTTGAGCAGAATGAGGCATCAACGGCGGTCAGCGAAGATTCCGACCGGATGTATGAGCGGATCCAGCTATGGCAGCAGGATTTAGTCCTTCGCGGGCTGACAACGGCAACTATCCGGCAGTATGGACATGAGCTGAAACAGCTCATCATCTATACCGGTATGAGCCCGCTGGAGATGCAGGAATACCATATTAAAAATTATCTTGCGTTTGGAAAGGTGCGTAAAAAGTGGAAAGATAAGACCTATAACAGCAAGATCCGCTCATTAAAATCTTTTTTTGTATGGGCGTATGAAAATAAGGAGATGCGGGAGAATCCGATGAGAAATATCAAGACAACGAAAGAGGAGTACCGGATGCAACCAATTCTCACGGCGGAGCAGAGGGAGATCATGCGCTGCGCCTGCCGGACAGAGCGGGAGCTTGCGGTGCTGGATCTGCTTTATTCCTCCGGAGGCCGTGTGTCGGAGATTGTGCAGCTCAATATTGAGGATATGGATTTTGTCAACCGCCGCGCACGGATCTACGGAAAAGGCCGGAAAGAACGGGAAATATATTTCTCTCCACAGGCTTCGCTCCATATCCGGGACTATCTAAATGAGCGAAAAGACAGCAATCCGGCATTGCTGGTAGGAGTCAAAGCACCATATGAACGTTTGAGCGTGGCGGGGATCCAGTATCTCTTAAAACATATCCAGAGCCGCGATGAACGTCTCAGGGGCTTAAGAATTTCGCCACATACGTTCCGCCGTACCTGTGGTACAGACATGATCAACCGGGGAGCGCCGGTCGAAATGGTAAAGGAAAAGTTAGGTCATGCAAAAGTAGATACAACGCTGCAGTGTTATGCACAGATCGGAACAGATGCTGTAAGGGATGCGGATCGGCGTTATGGAGCGGCGTAGGAAAGAAGAAAAATGAAAACACAGGAATTGATTGAATATTTGCAGGGGGTTGACCTGAAAACCGATGTGAGCAATGGAAGGAGAAACAGAGTGAGACGTGGCAAGGTGGAGAAAGGAGAGGTCGAGTGCTGCCAGAATTGCCGATATTGCTTAAAGTTTCCGCGTAACAATCAATACGGAGACATCGACTATATGTGTGCGGTAGACGGATATTATCATTTGAACATAACCATAGACCGGAACAAAGTCAGGCGCTACACGCCTGGCGGAAAAGAATTGGAATGTCGATATGAAAGGGAAAAATGAATTTACGAAACAGATTGAGAAGTGAGGACACAGAGCAAATCAACGTGATCCAATGGGCGAGATGGCAGCAGGAGAAACACCCAGAGTTAAGACTCCTGCATCACTGCCCCAACGGCGGAAGCCGGAACAAGGCGGAGGCGGTCAAACTCAAACAGATGGGCGTTGTAGCAGGTATTCCGGATCTCCATCTGCCGGTGCCGAAAGGCATTTATAGCGGACTGTACATAGAACTCAAATATGACCGGGGCACATTACAGGAGAACCAAAAAGAGGTGCTCCGGGAGTTGGCAGAGGTCGGGAATTATTGCGCGGTCTGCTACGGAGCAGAGGAGGCGATCAAAATCATCGAGGAATACATCGCCCTGGAACCTGTTGAGGTAGAGAAGGGGGAGGATGAGATGGAAAACCCGAATCTTAGCATCTACAAGGATGGACAGGTCAAACAGATATCAAGAAAGAAGAATTACGAAAGAATTTAAAAAATGACATAGGAGGACACACATCATGAAAATTATCGCGGTAATGACCCAGAAGGGCGGAGTAGGAAAGACCATGACAGCATCGTCGCTGGCTTATATTCTCGGAGTCGAGAGAGGCAAGCGGGTGCTCATCGCAGATGCGGATCAGCAGGGCAACATCTCCATGTTGTATGGCAGATTTGAGCCGGAGGGAACCGGAATGTCTGAGCTGTTGGAAAAGCGCGTAGCCGTCGGCGGACCATATGACACGGAGGAC
>JBNMLY010000140.1:0-5422 GCA_050875065.1 Otoolea sp.
AGATTGCACGCAGCAGGCGTTCTTCTGCGGTCAGTTCCGTTTCGCCCTTCGGGGTGACCTTACCAACCAGAATATCGCCGGCATGTACTTCCGCACCGATGCGGATAATACCGTTTTCGTCCAGATCCTTCAGGGCATCGTCGCCCACGTTCGGAATGTCGCGGGTGATTTCTTCCGGTCCCAGCTTGGTATCACGTGCTTCTGCCTCATATTCCTCGATATGGACGGAGGTGTATACATCCTCCTGAACCAGACGCTCAGACAGAAGAACGGCATCCTCGTAGTTGTAACCTTCCCAGGTCATGAAGCCGATCAACGGGTTCTTGCCCAGACCGATCTCTCCGTTGCAGGTGGACGGACCGTCTGCGATCACCTCGCCTGCTTCTACGTGGTCATTCTTGTATACAATCGGTTTCTGATTGTAGCAGTTGGACTGGTTGCTTCTCTTGAACTTCGTCAGGTGGTATACGTCTCGGTTTCCATCGGAATCTCTCTTGATGATGATCTCGTTGGAAGCAGAGCGCTCAACCACACCCGCGTTCTTCGCTACGACACACACACCAGAGTCAACGGCTGCCTTCGCGGAAATACCGGTATCGACAACGGCTCTCTCAGTGGTCAGAAGCGGTACGGCCTGACGCTGCATGTTCGATCCCATCAAAGCACGGTTCGCATCGTCGTTCTGCAGGAACGGAATCATGGAGGTAGCGACGGAGAATACCATCTTCGGGGATACGTCCATCAGGTCGATTTTCTTTTTATGGAACTAGGAAGTCTCCTCACGGAAACGACCGGATACGTTATTATGAACGAAGTGTCCTTCTTCGTCTAACTGCTCGTTTGCCTGTGCAACTACGAAGTTGTCTTCTTCGTCTGCTGTCAGGTATACAACCTCATCCGTAACAACCGGGTTGGACGGATCGGTTTTATCTACTACACGGTACGGAGCCTCGATGAAACCGTACTCATTGACACGCGCGTAAGATGCCAGAGAGTTGATCAGACCGATATTCGGTCCCTCAGGCGTCTCGATCGGGCACATACGTCCATAGTGTGTGTAGTGTACATCTCGCACCTCGAATCCGGCACGGTCTCTGGACAGACCGCCAGGACCCAGGGCGGAAAGACGTCTCTTGTGTGTTAACTCGGGCAGCGGGTTGTTCTGATCCATGAACTGGGACAGCTGGGAACTTCCGAAGAACTCCTTCACCGCTGCTGTAACCGGCTTGATATTGATCAGGGACTGGGCAGATACACCTTCCATGTCCTGTGTTGTCATACGCTCACGTACCACACGCTCCATACGGGACAGACCGATACGGTACTGATTCTGAAGCAGTTCGCCGACCGCACGGATACGACGGTTGCCCAGATGGTCGATATCATCCGGATTGCCGATGCCGCCTTCCAGATGCATGTTGTAGTTGATGGAAGCGATGATGTCTTCCTTGGTGATGTGCTTCGGAATCAGGTCATGGATATCTCTGCGGATAACCTCTTTTAACTCTTCATCGGAAGCGCCGGCATTTTCTTCCAGGATACCCTGAAGAACCGGGTAGAATACTAACTCTGTCACGCCTACTTCTTCCGGATCGAAGTTTACGTAAGCGCCCAGGTCTACCATCAGGTTGGACAGAACCTTGTGGTTCTTCTTCTCACCCTGAATCCATACAAACGGAACACCTGCATTCTGGATGTCAGTAGCAAGTTCCTTGGTTACCTTGGTTCCCTGCTCTGCCAGAATCTCTCCGGTTGTTGTATCAACCACATCCTCAGCCAGCACATGGCCTACGATACGGTTCTTAAAGTGAAGCTTTTTATTGAATTTGTAACGTCCTACCTTTGCCAGATCGTAGCGGCGCGGATCGAAGAACATGCTGTTTAACAGGCTCTCTGCGCTGTCTACGGAAAGCGGCTCACCCGGACGGATCTTCTTGTATAATTCCAGAAGGCCATCCTGGTAGTTGTTGGACGGATCCTTCTCGAAGCTCTTCTCCAGTTTCAGCTCATCGCCGAACAGATCGATGATCTCGGCGTTGGTGCCGTAACCAAGAGCACGGATCAGAACAGTAACAGGAACTTTTCTGGTCCGGTCTACACGCACGTAGAAAATATCGTTGGAATCTGTCTCATACTCCAGCCACGCACCCCGGTTCGGGATCACGGTGCAGCTATATAACTCTGTACCGATCTTATCGTGCGCGATTCCATAATAAATACCAGGGGAACGAACAAGCTGGCTGACGATAACTCGCTCCGCTCCGTTGATAACGAAGGAGCCGGTGTCGGTCATAAGTGGAAGATCACCCATGAAAATCTCGTGTTCATTGATCTCATCTTTATCTTTATTGCAAAGTCTTACCTTTACCTTCAGAGGAGCTGCATAGGTCGCATCGCGCTCTTTGCACTCTTCGATCGTATATTTGATATCGTTTTTACACAGTGTAAAATCCACAAATTCCAGACTCAAGTGGCCTGCGAAATCCGTGATCGGGGAGATATCAGCAAACACTTCTTTCAGTCCCTCATCCAGGAACCACTGATACGAGTTTTTCTGAATCTCAATCAAATTCGGCATTTCCAGAACTTCTTTTTGTCTTGAGAAGGTCATCCTTACACCTTTACCGGTTTTTACCGGACGCATCCTGCTTTTCTCCATTCGATGTTTCACCCCTGTTTTCTTTCTATCTCTGTGGTTTGCATTTTTACATCTCCGAAACGGCCTACTTTCATGCCGCCGGAGCCGCACTGTCATTTGGGCATACGAATACCCGGAAAACACAGTTTTCCACAATAGTGCATTCTCCATCTTATCATGGGATTTGATGGGTGTCAAGTGGTTTCTAATGGATATTCGTATTATTTTCTAAGAAAACTTTATCTTTTCACCAGTTCCTATATTATAAAAGCATTTTCCATGTGGCTCCCTCTCCTTTCTACCGCTTTCCATCTTTGTTTTCCTTGCCATTTTTCCTCTCCAATGCTATAATACATAGTAATTGCGCGGCTATTTTCGTGATTTCTACGAAACGGGATCGGATTTGTGTCCCGCCGCTATCTACAACGGAGGTATATATATGTCATTTTGGAATGTACTGCTAGTTATCATCGTCATTCTGGCTATCCTTCTCGTCGTACTGTATGTTCTGGGTTCCCGGATGCAGAAACGGCAGGCAGAGCAGCAGACTATGATCGACGCTTCGAAGCAGACAGTGTCGATTCTGGCGATTGACAAAAAGAAACTGAAAATCGGAGATTCCGGTCTCCCGAAGATGGTGATTGACCAGACACCATGGTATATGAAATGGGCGAAGCTGCCGATCGTAAAGGCAAAGATCGGACCGAAGGTTATGACCATGATCGCAGATGAGAAGGTATTCCTTCAGTTACCGCTCCGCACCGAGGCAAAGGTTGTCATCAGCGGTCTTTACATCACAGAGATCAAGAGCGTGCGCGGAGGTATCCCGCCGCTGCCGAAGAAGAAAAAGTTCTTTGACCGTTTCAAGAAGAATGTAGAAGAGACAGCAAAGAAAGAAGCTTCCAAGTCCAAGAAAAATAAATAATGGATCTTGAAATCCCGGAAATGTGCCTGGCTGCACGTTTCCGGGATTTTTGAACAGAACAGCCACACAGACATTGAGATAAATGCTGTGTGGCTGTTCTATTTCTATTCTATTATTTAGATTTACTGCTCTTTCAAGTTTAGCTTTGCCGTCGCCTTCGATTTCACATCAATCTCAATATGGCTCTGGCTGGTCTGCTCATAATTGAGTTCCAGCGTATAATCAATCTGGATTTTCAGATGATCCGGCCCCTCGTTGATCTTGATGCGGTCGGTCGTGACGCCTACAATCATCTGACCGTACGGGGTCACATAACAGCTGACATTCGGACGGTTTTCCTGAAAAATCATATGCGCCCGCGCATCGCCGCCCTTGATCATATCGACGCTGTCCGCATTGGCTTTGATGGTATTGCGGATGCTTCCTTCTTCGCCCTCCAGGACCTCGTCGTATATGATATAATGTTTGCCATTTTTGAAATAATAGCTGCCTGCCGTGATAACCTCCAGGTTATTCGTCTCCCCGTCCGCAATATGGGCGCCGCGCACGGATACAAGCACATCTTTCGTCATATTTTAATACTCCTCAATGTTAATCTGTTTCGTGTCTTTTACCTCTTTTGGCAGAATCGCCTTGGCAAAACGCGTGAAATTCTCCGCCCGGTCACTGACAAAGAACTGATGCTGATCAAGAATCGGCTCTCCCGCAGCAGCACGGCGGCTGTTTTCCTCGGAAAATCGTTCCAGATCCTCCGAGCTGCGCGTCAGATTCATCTCCCGCAGCAGATTTTTAAGCTCGACCGCCGTCTCATACGCCGGATTGACCAGCGTGACTTCGTCGCCCATCAGCCGCTGCAGCGTCGAGCGCAGCAGAGGATAATGCGTACAGCCCATGACGAGCGTATCAATATATTTTTCTTTCAGCGAAGACAGATACCGGGAAGCAATCTCGTCCGTCACCGAATCGTGGAACAGTCCCTCTTCCACCAGCGGAACAAAGAGCGGACACGGTTTTCCGATGACCTCAATATCCGGGCGCAGCTTCTGCATTTCCCTGGTATAAATGCCGCTCCGGATCGTCGCCTCCGTTGCAATCACGCCAATCTTTCCGTTATGTGTCGCCTCAGCCGCCGTGCGCGCGCCTGCATAGATAACGCCGATGATCGGGATATCCAGCTCCTGTTTGACCGTCTCCAGCGCACACGCCGAAGCCGTATTGCAGGCGATCACGATCGCCTTGACTCCCTGTGTTTTCAGAAAACGGATGATCTGGCGGGAATAGCGCAGCACCGTCTCCTGTGATTTGCTTCCATACGGAACACGCGCCGTATCTCCAAAGTATACGATGCGTTCCTGCGGCATCTGACGCATGATCTCACGGGCCACCGTCAGACCGCCGACACCTGAATCAAAAACTCCGATCGGGGCATTTCTATCCATATCTACCTTCCTTTCGGCCAAATTCTTCTATGCTTCGTAGCGTCTCAGTCCATGTTCAATTAATTTTGTCACCATCTCCGGCTTCGGAATTCCGGCCGCCTCAAACAGCATCGGGTACATGCTGATCGCGGTAAATCCCGGCATAGTATTGATCTCATTGAATACAACTTCTCCCTCTTTCGTCACAAAGAAATCCACACGCGCCAGACCATAACCGTCTACCGCCTTGAAAATGCGTCTCGCCGCCTGACGCACACGCTCAGCTGCATCGCCCGGAAGCTCCGGATTGACAACTGTCTTGGACTCCGCGTTGTAATATTTTGCATCGAAATCGTAGAAATCAGCTGCTGCCAGAATCTCGCCCACGCCGGAAGCGATGACCGGTTCTGTGCCATTTCCAAAGACCGCACACTCGATCTC
>JBNMLY010000141.1:0-5395 GCA_050875065.1 Otoolea sp.
CTTCCCTCTATCCGCTTGTCCTCCTCCGTCACCTCGGTTGTAATCGTCCTTCTGCTCATACTTATTTCCTGTCTTTCCTGTTCTTTTCACTCACTCAATTAAGCTATGACAGTTTCCTTTCTTCACATCCGCCACACATTCATCCAATCAAATTTTCATCTGATACACAAGCACCATTGGTCTTCTATTTAATCCAGTGGTTTCGAATGTCAGACGTATGAATCGTTTTACAGAAACGCCAAATATTTCAGCGACGCTTTCAATACTGCCTCGGAATCCATCTCTTCCGTCACATTGGCGCTCTTGACCGCTTTCACTGCCTCGGCATTTGTGTAGCCAAGCGCCACCAGCGCCTCCACGGCTTCCTTCGCCGCGTTGCCCGAAAGCCCATTTCCCGCAGCCGGCGAAACCGCCGCACCGCCATCTAACAGTGGCGTCAGCAGATCCTCCGCCTGTACCTTATCCTTCAAATCAAGGATAATCCGCTGTGCCGTCTTTGCCCCGACACCCGGTGCACGGGAGATCGCTTTCGCATCCCCGGTCAGGATCGCCAGCCGCAGATCCTCCGGACGCAACACGGACAAAATACCGAGCGCCCCCTTCGGACCGATGCCGTTGACCCCCAGAAGCTGACGGAACATCTCCAGATCCGGACGGCTTAAAAAGCCGTACAGACTCATATCATCCTCGCGAACCTGCAGGTGCGTATATATCTTTACCTCTTCTCCTAACGGCGGCAGAACCTCCAGCACGGACATCGGAACGAAAATCCCGATTCCCATCATGCCGGACTCGACCACGATGCGGTCTTTTGCTTTCTCCGCCAGGATTCCTTTTACATATGAAATCACGGTAAATTCCTTTCTTTTTCATTGGCTCAAGACTTGGTTCCAACTGAAAAAAGCACTCGTCAAAATGCCCCCCAAATCTTCTTTTCAGTATACCATAGCCCGGTTTCCATTGCAAGGAAAGCCGGGAGAATCGAACAAATATTCTGTTTTACCTTTTTGAAAATGAAACCTAAAAAAACAGGACTCTCATTTTCTGGGATATGTACTTTTATGTACTTTCCATTTTGAAAACAAGTTTCCTGTTTTTCTCCAAATCTTCTTTATATAATTTTTCGTCTTTTCATATCACAAATTATATATGTTTCATGAGATATTAGATTCGTATGCTCCCGGCAATTTCTAAAGCTGGATAAAAATTTCCCCAATATCCCCATCCACGCAAATCGACTTATGCGCGATCTCCCTCGGCGCCACTGCCTGCCCCAGGTTGATGCACACATACGACGCATCCTTCCAGGATGCCGTCATCTGCCAGAACGGATATTTCACGATACCGGGGGTATTGTGTTTGTCGCGCATCACAAATAGTGCGTCATATTGCGTTGATTTCTTTTTCCAATTCGCTGACCGCACTCATGACAGTCTCAAAAGTCGGAACATTACCATAGAGCATATCTTTCATTGCTTCGTAATCTGCGGCCAATGCTACAAAGCGATAGTCCGGTGGAACCAGTTTCAAAGTGCCGGGAACAGCTTCCTGATACTTTGCCCAGGCTCTCGGATAAAACTTCATTTTGAAGTCCACCACCGTTTTCAGCAATTCCATCCGAGCAAAGGCAGCTTCTTTCACAGGCGTCATGGACATACGGTACAGGTCATAGTAGTGCCGGGAATAACGCTGCGGCATTTCCGAACTCTCGGGTCTGTTGGCTTCATGGTGCAAAATCGTTGCCTTCTCCCAGAAAGTCCGTTCCGGCGCAACAGTCAGAATAGCCGTATCTTTTTGAGCAAATACTTTTGGATAATAGGTTGCTGCATAGGGCTCGATCTGAGCGATTTTTGCGGGCGTCCAAGCGGCCAGCGCACCGATCTCCAAACGAATGACCTGCAAGGTGGCGGGATTCGTAAACAGGTGCGGATAGGCAAAGATAACGGTCTGCTTGTCCTTTTCATCTATGTAAATGTTCGCTTCACAGCCAAGCTCCTGAGAAAGTTCTGCCTGAATGGTAGGACAAAACTGCTCCGCAAGAAAAACTTCTGCCCGTGCATTGGCTTCTTTGTTGAACGCATCCTGCTTGGTGTTGGAGCGTTTTTCCCACGGCTCATCCTTGCCGTATCCCAACACCCGCCAATCCAGAATCAGGTCAATATCTTCGGAAAAACGGCTAATCAAATTAAATGCCTTGGAAAGACTGGTGCCGCCTTTGAAGGTAATAGTGTCCTTCCAGGGGCAGCGGTGGAACAGATAATCCAGCGTAAAGCATACCCAAAAATCTTTCTCTACGATGGCATCATTCAAGCCCATCTTATCCGCTGTATTTCGGAATAGTTCGCGCCGGTCACTTTCAGGCAATCGTGCTACATTTCTCACTATGTGTCACCTCCACACATTTTTCGTATCGTATCATAAACCCAATCTGTGGATTCCGTTGCCTCTTTCAGACAGGCTTGCTTTTCATCCTCGGACAGCTTTTCAGAAAGCGTCTGTATGATCTCCGGCGTCACATTGGTTCTTCCCAGAGTTTTCAGCGCCTGAATCACCAAACTCGTCATGTAAGACAGGCCAGTGATTTCCTTGTTGGTTCTATGCTTAAATTCCAGCTTGGTAGAATTCCACTCATAGGTCTTATACGGGCCGTCGCTGATGTAGGACCAGACCGCTGTTACTTGTGTAGAGAGGCCCAGCAGGTTCAGGGCCGTATTTCCGCATGGCGCAATAGTCCAGTGGTAACTTCGTGCCAACGCTTTGGCAACAGCATCCGGAGCGGCCGCTACATATTCCTCAAGCAGCTTGCTGTACTTCGGCTTTTCGTAGACACCTTGCAAAATTCGTTTTAGCGTCCCGTCATTTACAAGACGATACATACTTTGCCGAATCGTATTTGCATCAGCAATATCCGCAAAGTCAGAAGCTACGAAAATAGTGCCATCCTCAGAAGAAATGACCCGCTCTCTTATTCCGCTCATATAACCATTCGCCATAGCTTGTACCTCCTTTGTAACGGATATTATATATTATCCGTTACATTTTTACAACCGCTCAGCAAAAGATATTTCCAGCTTTCCCTAAATAGGTGCTGGCTATACATCAAAAAGCAGTCGAGCAGTAAAGAATGTAACGAATATTATATATTTTTCGTTACATTTCAGGGTTCATATCGATTCTTTAGAGTTTCGCGAGAATTTCCCCAATATCCCCATCCACGCAGATCGACTTATGCGCGATCTCCTTCGGAGCCACCGCCTGCCCCAAGTTGATGCACACGTATAACGCATTCTTCCAGACCGCCGTCATCTGCCAAAAACTATATTTTATGATACCAGGTGTGTTATATCCGGTGCCTAATTCCAGAAATACCACCTTCATCCCCTCATGGCGGCGCAGAAAATCTTCATACCGCTCCGAGGCCCGGTGCCATCCGGCGTCCTCGACAAAGGTGTCGTCCGCCCGCAGGTTCATGCTCATCGGGCGGCCGCAGTGCGGGCAGTGCGGCACCAGTTCCGGCGGAATCATCCGCTTCGGTTTCACACCGTCCGGAAGCACAAGCGCACCATTTTCCCAGATCTCATACCCCTGCGCCAACACCATTTCCCGGACGGCCGCCTCATTGTCATACGTCTCCGGACGGCACGGCGCGCTGCACTGGAACAGCCCATAATCACCCTGCGTATAGAACAGCCGCTTTTTGTCGAATCCGGCTTTCTGGAAACAGTGATCGACGTTCGTCGTCAGAACGAAATAATCCTTGTCCCGAACCAGCTCAAAAAGCTTCTCGTACACCGGTTTCGGCGGATTCTGATAGCGGTTGATGTAAATGTAACGACTCCAGTACGCCCAATGTTCCTCCAGTGTCAGATAGGGATAAAAACCGCCGGAATACATATCGGTAAACCCATACTGCGCGGCGAAATCTGAAAAATATGCCTGAAACCGTTCCCCGGCGTAGGTAAAACCGGCCGAAGTGGAAAGTCCCGCTCCCGCCCCGATGATAACCGCATCCGCGTCCTTAATTTTCTCCCGGATCTGTGCTGCCTGCTGTGAGAAGCCGATCGTAGATCTCCCTGTCTGAATCTTTGAACACATTGAATATTACCTTCTTTACACTGCTGTCTGTCTGTAGAAACTTCTTTACCTCGGAAACGGCAATCTCCGCCGCCCTCTCGTTTGGAAAATGGAACTCGCCCGTCGAAATGCAGCAGAACGCGACGCTTTCAAGTCCTTTTTCCGCCGCCAGTGACAGGCAGGAACGATAGCAGTCCGCCAGCAGATGGCAGTCCTGCTCCGTCAGCCGCCCTGACACGATCGGTCCCACCGTATGGAGGACGTAACGGCATGGCAGGTTATACGCCTCCGTGATCTTCGCCCGTCCCGTCGGTTCCGGATGCCCCTGCTGCCGCATCAGCGCATCGCACGCCAGCCGAAGCTCGATTCCGGCATAACTGTGGATGCAGTTATCAATGCACCGATGGTTCGGAATATAACATCCAGTCATACCAGAATTGGCCGCATTGACGATCGCATCGCAGCGCAGCGTTGTGATATCGCTCTGCCAGAGATAGATTCCCGACTGCACCGGACGAAGGGAATCGACGTCCACGATCCCTTTGTCCTCATTCTCCTGTTTCAGATACGCATCCTGCACCCGCAGAAATTCGTCCGAACAGGATTCCGGCAGGCGGACATTCATCAGGCCGCGCAAAAGCTCCCGCTGTGCCTGCGCTCCATGCGGAACTGCTATTTTGCGGTATTCCCGCTTTTCTTTTAAAAGTTCTTCCAGCAGATATCTTCTGCGCTCTTCCTGATTCATACTTTCTGCCTCCTGTTCATTAAAAATGTACTCTCAGAATTTCTCCGTGCCTGATTTTGTGAAATGTTTTTTCCGTTGTACTCGAATTTCTGAGGCGTGCATTAAAATTCATACGGCGGATTTCCAGAGAAATCTGCGATGATGCCGTGTGCATTTTTCAGATAAAACACCTCAAAGATCGGATTCTCTGCCGTCTGGTACTGTCCCTTCACGATCGGGTTCTGGATGCACATCTCTTTTGCTGCCATGTTGTTCTCAAACACAGCGGTTCCGTGCAGGCGGATCCACGCATAGTCCGGGCTGGAAACGGAAATCTCGATCTCCGGATTTTTCTGCATATCTTTATAAACTTCCTTCGTGTTGTTCGTGCAGAACCAGAGCTTTCCATCCATCTCACCGGAGAACATGAACGGACGGCATTTTGCCTTTCCATCACATCCAACCGTTGCTAAATACTGGACCGGGTTTGCCTGTAAAAATTCTACAACTTTTTTCATTTTCATTACCTCCATTGTTTTGTCATTTGGGCGTTACTGTACACAGATAGGCACTTTTGGTACCGAAAGTGCCGTATGA
>JBNMLY010000142.1:0-5275 GCA_050875065.1 Otoolea sp.
ACGTATATCCGGGCACATAGCAGGCTGACTGTACAGCAGCCCCATCCGCTTCAGAAATTATTTTACTAACTCTTTTACCTTCGCTGCCTTGCCGATTCTGGATCTCAGGTAGTTCAGTTTTGCTCTTCTTACTTTACCTTTTCTTACTACTTCAACGTTCTCTACAGACGGAGAATGTAACGGCCAAGTCTTCTCTACGCCAACACCGTTGGAGTTCTTTCTAACAGTGAAAGTCTCGCGAACGCCGCCGTTCTGTCTTTTAATAACAGTTCCCTCGAAAACCTGGATTCTCTCGCGGTTTCCCTCTTTGATCTTAGCAGATACACGTACTGTATCACCTACGTTGAAACTCGGAACGGTTTCCTTTAACTGAGCTGCTTCAATGTTCTTAATAATCTCGTTCATCTTTGTGAACCTCCTTTAAAATCTTTGATGTTCTTAATACGATCTTTTATCCCGTAAAAACGTGGTTCCTGTAACAGCGGAACATCTCTTTATTTCACAGAATATAATTTTATCATAGAAGCCCTTGCTTTGCAAGGACTTTCTGCTCTCTTTTAAGAGTTTTTTTCTTCCTCTTTCCGGCGGATCAGCTCTTCCAGATACTTCTTCTCTTTCTTATCGAGAACTGCATCCTTTAGAAGATCCGGGCGGCGCTCCAGCGTGCGTTCGATCGATTTCTGGCGGCGCCAGGTCTCGATATTTTTGTGGTGGCCGGTCAGAAGCACATCCGGAACCGCCTTGTCCATAAATACAACCGGGCGGGTGTACTGCGGGTACTCCAGAAGATTGTCATGAAATGACTCAAATTCCGCAGATACGTCATTATTCAGAACGCCGGGAACTAGACGGGAAATACAATCAATCATCACCATCGCCGGAAGCTCACCACCCGTCAACACATAATCGCCGATCGACAGATAGTCAGTCACGACCAGCTCCAGTGCGCGCTCATCGATTCCCTCATAGTGTCCACAGAGAAACACCAGATCTTCCTCGTTTGCCAGATCTTCCGCGATCTTCTGGTTGAAAACCTTTCCCTGCGGGGTCAGATAAATCACGCGCGGGCGCTTTCCGGTGCGTGTCGCCAGATCCTCATACGCATCATAGATCGGCTCCGGCTGCATAACCATACCGGCACCTCCCCCATAAGGCGCATCGTCTACATGGTGGTGTTTATCCTTGGAGTAATCGCGGATATTGATCGCCTCGACCGAGATCAGCCCCTTGTCAATCGCACGTCCCGTAATACTTGTGTTCAGTCCCCCCATTACCATCTCCGGGAACAGGGTCAGAATATGAAAATTCATCCATTTCTCCTATATTTATACAGTTTTTTCACAACGGTACTCTCACTTTGGGATGTTTATTCTGCTTACAGATCCAGCAGGCCATCCATGATATGAACCGTCACGGTTCCAGCTTCCAGATCCACGTTCAGAATACACTCCTTGATGGACGGGAACAGGTATTCCTTGCCCTCCGGTCCCTCGATCACGTACACATCATTGGCAGCCGTCTGAAGAATATCCTTAACCGTACCAAACTCCTCGCCCTCGTCAGTCACTACTTTCAGGCCAATCAGATCGGCAATAAAATTTTCATCTGGGTTCAGCTTGACTGCCTGATCGCGGGTTACCAGGATATCCTTGTTGCGGAACGGCTCACAGTCCTCGATCCGGTTCATTTCTTTAAATTTAAGAATGACCATATTTTTGAAAAAACGTACCTGTTCCACCGTCACCGGCATCTTTTCTTTTCCAGTATCGATATACGCCTTTTTTAACTTTTTAAAACGATTCGCATCATCGGTGGTCGGAAATACTTTCACATCTCCACGCAGACCGTGCGGGGACGTGATCACACCGACTCTCAGATAATCAACCATTCTATAATCCTCCTGTATGAAATGAATATCATAGAAAATACAAGCATTACTATGATATAAAAAAGCCGGACCCCCTTTTCAGGCAGCCGGCTTTTCAGCTTCGTCTGTATTATTGAATCTCTACAATAACTCTTTTCTCTTTCTTGGATGAAGCTGCATTGACAACTGAGCGAATCGCTTTCGCGATGCGACCCTGTTTTCCAATTACTTTACCCATATCGGCCGGTGCAACGGAGAGCGTAATTACAGTCTCATCGTCCTTGACCGATTCTGTAACGACAACCTCGTCCGGGTTTTCAACCAGTGCTTTCGCGATAACTTCAACTAATTCTTTCATACCTTTGCACCTCACAGGTCAGTATGCTTGATTTACTGGATACCAGCAATTTTTAAGAGCTTACCAACGGTCTCTGTCGGCTGAGCGCCTGTTGCTAACCATTTCTTAGCAGCTTCCTCGTTGAATTTCAGAGTGCTCGGCTCTGTGTTCGGATCATAGAATCCAACTTCCTCGATGAATCTGCCATCTCTCGGGGATCTGGAATCTGCAACAACGATTCTATAGAAAGGAGCTTTCTTCTGACCCATTCTTCTTAATCTCATCTTTACCATGTTAAATTACCTCCTGAATTTTCCTTATTTCCTTAAATTAAATTATAAAATATAGAGAATGCAAATTGCATCTACTAACACTTGTTTAAAACGGCAGCTTCATCTTGCCAAGCATACCGCCGAGTCCGCCAAGGCCCTTGCGTTTTCCGCCGCCTGCCATGCCCGGAAGCTGCTTCATCAGCTTTTTCATGTCTCCGAACTGTTTGACCAGACGGTTGACCTCTGCGATGTCCACACCTGCGCCCTGCGCAATTCGTTTCTTGCGGGACGGATTCATCAGATCCGGGTTGCTCCGCTCTTCAGCTGTCATCGAGAGGATGATCGCCTCCACGCGTCCCATCGTCTTCTCGTTCTCATCTAAATCCAGGCCCTTGAGCTGTCCCATGCCCGGCATCATGCTCATGATGCTTGCCATGCCTCCCATCTTCTTGATCTGGTTCATCTGATCGAGGAAGTCGTTGTAATCAAATTCTGCCTTCTTAATCTTGCGGCCAAGTTCTTTTGCCTTCTCCTCGTCAATCACAGCGGATGCCTTATCAATGATGGAAAGCACATCGCCCATGCCCAAGATTCTGGAAGCCATACGGTCCGGGTAGAACTGTTCCAAATCAGAAAGTTTCTCTCCCATACCGACATAGAGAATCGGTTTTCCGGTCACAGCCTTGATAGAGAGGGCTGCACCGCCTCGTGTATCGCCGTCCATTTTTGTCAGAACTACGCCGTCGATGCCGATCTTGTCGTTAAACATACTTGCAACATTGACTGCATCCTGACCTGTCATAGCGTCTACTACGAGGAGTGTCTGATAGACATCCACATTCTCCTTGATCTCAACCAGCTCATCCATCATCGCTTCATCGATGTGGAGACGTCCGGCTGTATCGATGATAACCACATTGTTTCCATTCTTCGCCGCGTGCTCAATCGCCGCCTTTGCGATATTGACCGGTTTGTGGTTCGTTCCCATCGCAAATACGGGAACACCCTGTTTTTCTCCATTTTTCTGCAGCTGTTCGATTGCCGCCGGTCGGTAGACATCACAGGCTACCAGCAAAGGATTTTTTCCTTTTGCCTTGAGCTTTCCGGCAATCTTTGCCGTCGTGGTCGTCTTACCAGCACCCTGAAGACCTGCCATCATGATGACGGTAATCTCATTGCCCGGTTTTAACGCAATCTCTGTCATCTCGGAGCCCATCAGCTTGACTAACTCGTCGTTGACAATTTTTATTACCATCTGTCCTGGATTCAGACCGTTTAAAACGTCGGTTCCAATCGCCCGCTCCTGCACAGAATTGATAAACTGTTTTACTACCTTGAAGCTTACATCCGCTTCCAGAAGGGCCATCTTAACCTCTTTGAGTCCGGCTTTTACGTCGCTCTCGCTGAGTCGTCCCTTGCCTGTCAGGTTTTTAAACACATTCTGCAGTTTGTCTGCCAAGCTTTCAAATGCCATCAAAAACCTCCTGCATTATAAATCCAATATCTCGTTTGAGATTCGCCCGATTGCTTCAATCAGCGTCTGATCCTGCGTACGACTGAACTCTTCCGTCAACCGATGAATCTCCGTTACCTTTTCCTTGGTTTTCTGGAATTTAGCAATCAATCCCAGCTTTTCCTCATATCCAAGAAGTGTACGGTCACAGCGCCGAACCAGATCATGTACCCCCTGACGGGTAATGCCCTGTTCATCGGCAATCTCGCTGAGGGACAGATCGTTAAATACCACATCCTCATATACACTCTGCTGATGTTTTGTCAAGAGTTCTCCGTAGAAATCGTACAAAAGACCCTGTTCAACAATTTTTTCCATTCCTCATCACCTGTGTTATCATACATGATAATCCTCTTGGTGTCAAGTGTTTTTTCTTTACACCAAGAGGATTATCAAAAACCTTTTTTATATCGTCCTGTTTGTGTTCCTTTTCAAAACCACTCAGGTTGATTATTGTATTACATCCATCTTGAATGTTCATCCCTGCACTGAATGCCCATCCGCTTTCGGCAGTTTCTTTGTCGCCCGCAAGAAACAGATCATATGTGCCGTCGCCGTGACAGCCCAAGAGATCGGGTACGACAGATACAGGATCGCCAGGGACCTCTGCGTCGCAAATACGGTAAAAATCCATATCACCCGCAGTCCGCAGGCACCAGTCAGAGAAACCAGTGTCGGCAGAATCGAGTAACCGAGTCCGCGGATGCTTCCAACCATCGTATCCATCACGCCGCATAGGAAATACGACGTACAGATAATTGACATCCGGAGCAGTCCATAAGAAATAACATCCGCATCTTCTGAATAGACTTGCAGCAGCCACGGACCGCCGAAATATGCCGCAAATCCGAGTACCAGTCCCACCGTCACAACGACGCCCTGACAGGTGGCAAGGATCTTTTTGATCCGCGTGTATTTCTCCGCGCCGATATTCTGGCTTGTAAAACTTAAGTTCGTCTGATACAACGCATTCATCGAGGTATAGACAAACCCCTCTATATTCTGCGATGCCGTATTGCCCGCCATCGCGATCGAACCGAACGAATTAACGGACGACTGAATCAGCACGTTCGAAATTGCAAAAATCGCCCCCTGGATCCCAGCTGGAAGTCCTACCTTTATAATAAGAAACAGTTTCCTCCGGTTGATACCCAGTTTCGAAAGCGACAACTTCATCGCGCCCTCCGAGTGCATCAGACAGCGGATTACCAGAAATGCGGAAATACACTGGGAAATCACAGTTGCCAGCGCAACACCTGCCACATCCATCTGAAGCTGGGTGACAA
>JBNMLY010000143.1:0-5253 GCA_050875065.1 Otoolea sp.
TAAAGGAATTTTCTAGTGATCTCCTTAAGAATCTGGAGGCAGAACTGGATCCGCTGGCAGATTTGAAGGAGCTGATTGATAAGTCGATCGTGGAAGAACCGCCGATCACGGTGCGCGAGGGCGGTATCATCAAGGAAGGCTATCATGAGGAGGCGGATCGTCTGCGCCATGCCAAGACGGAAGGAAAGGACTGGCTGGCACAGTTAGAGCAGAGTGAGCGCGAAAAGACAGGTATCAAGAACCTGAAAATCAAGTACAACAAAGTGTTTGGCTACTATTTTGAGGTGACCAATTCTTTTAAAGATCTGGTGCCGGATTATTTCATCCGTAAACAGACTCTGACAAATGCAGAGCGCTATACGACGGAGCGGCTGAAAGAACTGGAGGATATCATTCTCGGTGCCGAAGATAAGCTGGTTTCTCTTGAATACGATCTGTTCTGCCAGGTGCGGGATCAGATCGCGGGAGAGGTGAACCGGATTCAGAGCACCGCCCGGGCGATCGCGATGACGGATGTGCTGGCATCCCTGTCAGTGGTAGCGACACGTTACAATTATGTGAAGCCGCATATCAATGAAAAGGGAGTTATCCGCATTAAAAATGGCCGCCATCCGGTGGTAGAGCGGATGATGGGCGGCGAGATGTTTGTCGCCAATGACACTTATCTGGACAATGGAAAGAACCGGATTTCGATCATCACCGGTCCGAATATGGCCGGTAAATCAACATATATGCGTCAGACGGCGCTGATCACGCTGATGGCACAGATCGGAAGCTTCGTCCCGGCCGATGAGGCGGACATCGGTCTCTGCGACCGTATCTTTACCCGTGTGGGCGCTTCGGATGATTTGGCGTCGGGACAGAGTACCTTTATGGGGGAGATGACCGAGGTGGCAAATATCCTGCGGAACGCGACAAAAAACAGCCTCCTGATTCTCGATGAGATCGGACGCGGTACGAGTACCTTTGACGGTCTTTCGATCGCCTGGGCTGTGGTGGAGTATATCAGCAATACGAAGATTCTGGGCGCTAAGACGCTGTTTGCGACGCATTATCATGAGCTGACCGAGCTGGAAGGCACACTGAGCGGCGTCAATAACTACTGCATCGCGGTCAAGGAGCAGGGCGATGATATTGTGTTCCTGCGCAAGATTGTGAAAGGCGGTGCCGATAAGAGCTATGGTATTCAGGTAGCCAAACTTGCGGGTGTTCCGATGCCTGTCATTGAACGTGCGAAAGAACTGGTGGAAGAACTGAGTGATGCGGATATCACGGCGCGTGCCAAGGAGATTGCGGAAAATGGTCCGGGAACCCAGAGCCGTAAAAAAGTGGCAAAACCGGATGAAGTGGATCTGCAGCAGATGTCGATCTTTGACACGGTAAATGAGGACGATATCATCAAGGAGATCATGGAACTGGAGGTAAACCGCATGTCTCCGCTGGATGCCCTCAATACGCTGGATAAGCTGCAGGCGAAGCTGAAAAACCGCTGGATGCACCAGTAAGGCAAAAATCAGCAATCAGCAGGGGGTCAAACTCCGATCATTTTGCAGATTTTACGCGTATACTTAAAAATACGGCAATATAGACATAGATAAAAAGAAGTAAGAAAGGACAGGGAGGAGAGAGATGGCAGCGATTCAGGTCTTGGATTCCAATACGATCAATCAGATTGCGGCCGGCGAGGTCATTGAGCGGCCGGCGTCGGTGGTCAAGGAGCTGCTGGAAAATGCGATTGATTCGAAGGCGACGGCGATCACGGTGGAGATTCAGGGCGGCGGTCTGCAGACGATCCGGGTGACGGATAACGGAAGCGGGATCGTACGCGAGGAAATCCCACTGGCATTTAAGCGCCATGCGACCAGCAAGATCCGGACGGCGTCCGATTTGTTTCAGGTAGCATCGCTGGGGTTCCGCGGAGAGGCGCTGGCGTCGATCGCGTCGGTGGCGAAGGTGGAACTGATCACGAAAACAGGTGATTCCATCAGCGGTTCCCGTTACCGTATCGAAGGCGGGGAGGAACTGGGACTGGAGGAGGTCGGTGCGCCGGAGGGCACAACCTTTATTGCCAGAGATCTGTTCTACAATACGCCGGTGCGCCGGAAGTTTTTAAAGACCCCGGCAACGGAAGGATCCCATGTGGCGGATCTGGTCGAAAAAATTGCCCTGTCGCACCCGGAAATCTCTATCCGTTTCATTAATAACAATCAGAGCCGCCTTCATACCTCTGGCAATCATAACTTAAAAGATATAATTTATGCGGTGTTTGGACGCGAGATCACGGCGAACCTGATCGAGGTGGATGCCGGAGCCGATCCGATCCGGGTGGGCGGTTTCATTGGCAAGCCGCTGATCGCGCGCGGCAACCGGACGTATGAAAATTATTTCATCAATGGCCGCTATATCAAAAGCAGTATCATCGGAAAGGCGATCGAGGATGCGTACAAGCCGTTTATGATGCAGCATAAATATCCGTTTACGATGCTGCAGTTTACGATCGACCCGTCCTACATCGACGTCAACGTCCATCCGGCGAAGATGGAGATCCGCTTCCGGGACGGTGAACAGATTTACCGGACGGTCTATCATACGATTTCGATGGCGCTTGCAAACCGCGAGCTGATCCCGGCGGTTTCGCTGGAAAGTGGGAAGAATCCAGAGAAAGAGCTGCAGATTCCGGGTCTGGAAAACGGAGTGCTGCCGGAACTTCCGGCGGGAAAACCGGAAGGCAGCCAAGGCAGCCGCCCATCTTTAAAACCGGTCCGCATCCGGGAGGAACACCCGGAGCCGTTTGAGACGAAACGCCTGGGGGCATCGCAGGCAGAGCAGATGTCTGTCTCGGAAGAGGCGCCGGGATATGGGACCGGAAATGGAACCGGCAGCGGGCGAAATGCGGCTGTGTCAGGAACTTCGGGGCTGGGAGAACTGTTTGGTAGAACAGGCGCAACAGGCAGAGTTGAAAGTGTTTCGATGGGAAAGACGGAAACAGGGACTGTTGTACATGGAAATGAGCCGGTTGGAATGCAGAACGGAGAGAATCCTGGAGCTGCTGCATCAGGAAATCAGACCGAACGGACAGAAGTTCAGAGCGGACAGATGGAAGATGCGGATGGAGTGAAAGCGCTGACCAGTTTTCAGGCAAATCACTCATCAACGCTTTTCGAATCGCAAGAAGTTTCAGCTGATGAAAAAGAAAATGTACAGGTTGCTACAACGGGCATCTTGAGTGGGGCAGAAAATGTTTCAACCGATGTAGAATCTAATCTGTCAGCGCAGACCACATCAGCGGCATTCAGCGAATCTGTATCAGATTCAGTGGGGCAAACTGCATCCATTGCATCTGTTTCAGCTGGATCGACTAAGTCTGCCCCATCCGAGAAACCACGCCAGATGGATCTTTTTGAAGACAAACTTCTGACAAAATCAGCACGGGCAAACCATCGTCTGATCGGACAGTTGTTTGACACTTACTGGCTGGTGGAGTATCATGATAATCTTTATATCATCGATCAGCACGCGGCACATGAAAAAGTGCTCTATGAGCGGACGATGGCATCGCTTCAAAAGCGGGAGTACACCTCCCAGATGATCGATCCGCCGATCATTTTGAGCCTCAACAGCAGTGAGCAGCTCAAATTGGAACAGTATATGGAGCATTTCACCTCGATCGGGTTTGAAATTGAGCCGTTCGGAGGCAAAGAGTATGCGGTACGTGCGGTTCCGGCCAATCTTTTTTCTGTGGCGAAGCGGGAACTTTTGATGGAAATGATCGACGATCTGGCGGAAGGAAACGGAGGCGGAACGCCGGATCTCATCAATGAACGTGTGGCGACGATGTCGTGCAAGGCGGCGGTCAAGGGAAATCATACGTTGTCATTTGCGGAGGCAGACAAGCTGATCGATGAACTTCTGGAACTCAAAAATCCGTATGCATGCCCGCATGGGCGCCCGACAATCATATCGATGAGCAAATACGAGCTGGAGAAGAAGTTTAAGCGGATTGTATAACCCCTAAAGGAGAGAAAATATATGGGAAATCTGGAACATGCGGCTGAAAAACGGCCTCTGATTGTCCTGACAGGCCCGACGGCCGTCGGAAAAACGGCATTGTCCATTCAGTTGGCTAAACGGATCGGCGGCGAGATCATCAGCGCAGATTCGATGCAGGTGTACCGCCATATGGATATCGGTACGGCAAAGATACGCCCAGAAGAGATGGAAGGAGTGCCGCATCATCTGATTGATATTTTGGAGCCGACGGAAGATTTCAATGTTGTGCAGTTTCAGGAACTTGCCCGTGCGGCGGCGGAAGATATCTATAGCCGAGGAAAAATCCCGATCGTGGCGGGCGGCACCGGCTTTTATATTCAGGCGCTGCTCAACGACATTGATTTCACCCAGACCGATGAAAATACACAGTTCCGGGAAGAGATGGAACGCCTGGCGGCCGAACAGGGGCCAGAGGTTCTGCATGAGCGTCTGCGGGCGGTCGATCCGGAATCGGCGGAGGCGATCCATGCAAACAACGTGAAACGCGTGATCCGTGCGCTGGAATATTATGAACAGACGGGCGAGAAGATTTCCGTCCACAATGAGGCGGAGCGGGCCAAGACTTCGCCGTATCATTTCTTCTATTATGTACTGAATACAGACCGTGCGGTTCTCTATGAGCGGATCGAGAAGCGGATCGATGAGATGATGGAAGAGGGACTGGTCGAGGAAGTGAAGCGTCTTCAGGCGATGGGCTGCCGTCGCGACTCAGTAGCGATGCAGGGATTGGGATATAAGGAGATTCTGGCGTATTTAAATGGCGAGATGTCATTGGAGACGGCAGTTAATATCTTGAAACGCGACACACGCCATTTTGCCAAGCGCCAGCTTACCTGGTTTCGGCGGGAGCGCGACGTGCGTTTCTTAAATCTGTCGGAATTTGATAACGACCGGGAACGTGTGCTGGATCACATTTTACAGGAATTGGCGGCGGAAGCCGGAATTGTGGAGTGTCATTCAATAAAAGACAGATGAAAAGATGACTAAAAAAGGAAACAATCGTTCAGCCGAAAATCCCAATGTTGGGCTGGAATGAAAGGACATTTATCATCTGGCTGGAACATTCCAAATTATGAGTTATAAAAATCAAGAAAAGATGAAGAACTGAAAAAATTCGATAAAATTCAACAACAGGAAAGGAACTACCATGGAATTAGAGAAAATGTATGGCGACCTCGGCATTTCAAAAGAAGTGCTGGAATA
>JBNMLY010000144.1:0-5251 GCA_050875065.1 Otoolea sp.
CCATCAGAATAAAGTCGTACGTTCCCGGCTTGGATGCGGCAAACATCTCCACCGCTTTCTTTCCATTTTCCGCCACATCCACCGAAGCGCCTTTCATCTCCAGAATGCTTACCGCAACTTCCACATTAATCTCATTGTCCTCCGCCATCAAAATATGGCAGCCCTCATAAGTAAATTCCTGTGCCTGTGGCTGGGCCGAAGTCGTTTGACCATTCCCCGATCCCTGTGCCATCTCCGCCTTCTGACCTGCCTCCGCCATCTTTGCCTCCGGCAAATTCAGATAGACCGTAAAATCCGAACCTTTCCCCGGCATACTGTCAATCACAATCTCGCCGCCCATCAACTGGACCATCTGATCCGCGATCGCCATTCCCAGTCCGGAACCACCATACTTTTTGGAAACCCCTGCATTTTCCTGCTCAAAGGGGCGGAAAATCCGGCTGATAAATCCGGCTTCCATCCCAACTCCGGTATCATGTACCTGTACCATAAAGCTGATCTGCTCATTCTCCCGGAGAAGCTGCCGGAACGTAAGACGGATCTCCCCCTGGCTGGTAAATTTATATGCGTTCGAAAGAAAGTTAACCAACACCTGTGAAATTCGAAATTCATCCCCCAACAAATACTCCGTGTCAAAATTTTTAATTTCCAGTGTAAAGGCAACTCCCTTGGACTCCACATTTTTCTGAAACATATTTCGCAGACGTTCCGCCAGTCCATGCACCGAAAATGGCTTCTGCTCTAGCTGGAGTTTTCCCGCCTCAATCCGTGACATATCCAAAATATCATTGATGATTGACAACAGGTACTTTGACAGCTCCTCCGCTTTATCAATATACGTCATCGAAGCCGCATCCTGCATCTGCGCACGCGCCAGCGTCAGCATACCGAGAATTCCGTTCATAGGGGTACGGATTTCATGGGACATATTGGAGAGGAACGCCGTCTTGGACTGGCTTTCTTCCTCCGCCTGCGCCACCTTTTCCTCCAAGTGCTTTACTCTTTCCCGATCCTGCGTGATATCTTGCAGCCAAAAGCGATCGTACGCCTGGTTCTGGCTGCGGCTGATAAACACACGGTACCAGACCTCTGCTTTTGCCTGCTGCAGCTCCATCGTACAGGGCTTTCCGCCATCCCACGCCAGATACGTTTCCCAGAGCTGTTCCCCCGTGTCTCCGCAGAAACAATCTAAAAATGTATGTATATCCATCCGGAGCTGTTCCCCGTTTATCCCAAATGCCTGTGTAAATCCATCGGACAGGTATACCGGAAAGTGATCCAGACGCCGAAACACGCACTGTATTTCCAGACCATCCTGAAACACATGCTGAGCATTGGCAAATTTCCCCTTATCCCGAAATTCAAAAAAATGACATTTTTTCAAGTAAAAACGCAATCCCGCAATCAGCAGCCAAAATGCTGCCAGCACCTCAAACATAAGAAAAAGCAGCTCCCAGCGGTGTATCCCAAGCTGCTCCAGAAAACGAATGACCGGCTCCATATCGACCTCCCCCTGCATTCTATCCCTGCATCTTATAAGCAATTTATCACCAAAAAGTTCAAACACTTCAACAGATTCAACCTTTTATTCGGATGAAACAGATTTTTGCAAACCACTTATCTGCACATCATCTATTCTCCCTCATATAAACCAACTTTTAGTCCATTTATTATATACTATTTTCACAATCGTGTATATAGCTTTTCCAGGAAAAAACGCCATTCAAATACAAAGCCACAGTAAATAAAAGGCAATAAAATTAAACATGTCAACTGGCTTGATTTTATCCAACATCCTGCGATACAATAGAGTTCTATCGCAGGAATGGCCACTTTATCGCTAAAACAACCGTATTTTGCGTAGAAATACCAATGTTTCTACTCATCATTCTTCAGTCAGGAGGGTTCTATTTTGAAAAAATTCACCTCGGCGTTTGGGCGTCTGCTCCTCTCTGCCGTCCTTATTTTTCTGGTGTTTTACACCATGATGCCGGCAATCAACCTGCATGATCAGAATTTTATCGTATTCCTGATCCTCTGCATTCTGATCGTACTGGCCGTCAACTTTATGGAAAGCATTCTCATTTTCCTGAAAACCATAAACCGAAACCGCGGCGTCGAGATCGTGCGCGATCCGGTGACCGGCCGGATGGTTCTGCGGCGCAAGTACGCCGATGTCTCCGACAGCCCGTTTGCCGGTTTTAAGGCGATGGGACGCCCGTGCAAATACGGCGTGATCGCGATCGCCGTCCTGATCGTCCTCTCCCTGATCGCTTCGGCGGCGGGCATCCAGCTGTTTAACGCGTCCCGCTACCGCGATCTGATTACCGTAACCGAGGGCGATTTTGCCTCGGACGTGGCGGAGCTTGGTATGTCTCAGATCCCGGTCGTGGACAAGGACACCGCCTCCCGCCTCGGAAGCAAGAAGCTCGGTGAGATGACCGACTTAGTCTCCCAGTTTGAGATCCAGGAAAATTATACACAGATCAACTATCAGGGGACTCCGTACCGCGTGACCCCGCTTCGCTACGCCGATCCGATCAAATGGCTGTACAACCAGAAGAAGGGACTTCCGGCGTACATCGCCGTCAACATGGTCGATCAGAACACCGATCTGGTGTGGCTTTCCTCCGGTATGAAATATTCTACCAGCGAATATTTCTTCCGCAACATCAACCGCTATATCCGCTTCCGCTACCCGACCCGGATGTTTGAGACGGTTTCCTTCGAGATCGATGACGATGGAAACCCATACTGGGTTGCACCGACCATCGCCTACCGCATCGGCTGGTGGAACGGCAGGGACATCGACGGCGCGATCCTCGTCAACGCCGAGACTGGCGAATCCAAATGGTATGCCAAGGCGGATGTTCCGCAGTGGATCGACCAGCTCTATGATTCGAACCTCATCATGGAACAGCTCGACGACAACGGCCGCTTCCAGAACGGCTATTTGAACTCCATCTTCGGGCAGCGCGGCGTGCGCCGGACGACCTACGGCTACAACTATCTCGCCATCGACGACGATGTATGGCTGTACACCGGCATGAGCTCCGTGACCTCCGATGAGTCAAACATCGGCTTCGTCCTCGTCAACCTGCGAACGAAGGAGACGAAATTTTATACCGTCCCAGGCGCCACCGAGCTGGCCGCGATGGATTCGGCACGCGGACAGGTCCAGCATTTAAACTACAGTGCGACCTTCCCGCTTCTCTTAAATATTTCCGGACGCCCGGCCTATTTCATTTCCCTGAAAGATGCTGCGGGACTGGTGAAAATGTACGCGTTCGTCGATGTCGCCCAATATCAGATCGTCGGCACTGGACAGACGATCGACGAGGCGAAGCGCAGCTACCGTAAGACGCTGGGACAGGAGGAGATCGAAGATCCGACTGCCAAGGAACCGGCGGCAAGCGAGACTGTCTCCGGAACCATCGAGGCGATCGAGAGCGTCGTCATTTCCGGCAACACCTACTACTATTTTACTCTGACCGACGACCACACGGACAGCGTCTACACCGCTGCCATCACCGTTTCCGAGCGGCTTCCGTTCGTACAGGCGGGCGACTCTGTCTCCTTCGAGTGCGTCGAGAACGGTTCTACAAAAGAAGTTATCACCTGGAGGTAAGATACATTGAAAAGTGAAGATATGATTTTAAAGGCAGCTATCGTGCACATCCTTGATTCTTCGGTGGGAATTCCGGTTCTCTCCGACCGGATCATGGAGGTCGGACCGGATTTTTCCGATTTCCTGAAAGCGCACATCGAGAAGATCACCGAGAGCGACGACGTGAAGCACTGCACCTTCGCAGAAGGATCTGAGGTCAAGGATCTGCTTCAGAACTGCACCCCGGACAATTTCGTCGAGACGAGCAAGCAGCTCGCCGAGCGCCTCTACGACATCATGAATGCGAATATCGACATTCCGGCCGCCGACGTGGCGATGACGGTGTTTGGCTGCAAGGGCAAGGATTATCTGGCGTTCTTAAAGATGAACTACAAGACCTCCTACACGCACCAGACAAAGGAAATGGACGGCGGCAACAGCAACGAGATCATTTTACAGCGCGCGCTGCTGCCGGGCCAGGGACAACGTCTCTCCGAGGCGTTCGTCCTCGACCTCTCCGACGGCTCCCTGGTTTTGGCGGAGAAGAAATATGAAATCAACGGCGAGAAATGCTTCTATTTCTCTGAACTCTTCCTCGAATGCCGCGCCCCGCTCTCCCAGAAGTCCAAGCTCGACATCGTGACCCGCGCCGTCGATCAGGTTGCCAAAAAATATTACGGCGACGAGGACGCGCAGAAAAAGATGGAGATCAAGGACATCATCTGCAATGAATTAGAGGAACAGGGCGAGATCAAGGTGTCCGAACTGCGCGAAAAGGTATTCCCGGGCAGCCCGGAGATGCTCGAAGAGCTGGACGAGAAGCTCGACCGCTACAACCTCTCCTACGAGACGGTCGCGCCGAAAAATGAGCAGACGATCAAGAAATTCCAGAAACAGAAACTGTACACCGACACCGGCATTGAAATCACGATCCCGATGGAAGAATACAGAAATCCCGACCATGTGGAGTTTATCACCAACATGGACGGGACGATCTCTGTTTTAATTAAAAATATTGGGGTACTGAGCAGCAAATAACGCTACGTATGATTTGATTCTTTGCCATTTTTTCATGAGCCGTTTCAAGGTTCCAATAAAGATGAAACAATCGCAAAAAACAAGTTCCAACGATCATGACGGTATCCAGTCCCTTGTCTCACACACAATTTGACTGTCCGTTAATTCGCAACCATAGCGATACATAACATAAACAGCACTCAGTCATGCCGCTGGTCAAATCTTGTATACACTTCACAGAACCGCGCCGCAAACGACGGCTCGCGTCCGCCCGCATACAGATGGGAGGTATCCCCAAAGGTACTCATGCGGAACGATGCGACGCCCGCGCGGCGCTCTTCTGTATAGAGAACCGTCACCGACGACGGCGCTGCACAGGTTCCGTGCCAGAGCTGCATCGGGGAGATATTTAAGAGATGGGAAAGCAGGACGCACTCGACGCCGAAATGGCAGAATAAGACGATCGTGTCCTCATTCGGTGCCACGGCATGGTAAAAAAGCCCGTTTCTCTCATATCCGTGCCGTCCAAGCAGCCGATCCAGTTCTTCCGTTACCCAGTCGTACTCTTCTTTTACATGGGCGTTCCGGAACACTTCTGTCTCAAACCAATGATCTTTATCAAAATAC
>JBNMLY010000145.1:0-5240 GCA_050875065.1 Otoolea sp.
CATCTAGCCAACTGAGCTATCTCGCCATATTTAATTTTGAAAAGTGGGACCTACGGGGCTCGAACCTGTGACCCTCTGCTTGTAAGGCAGATGCTCTCCCAGCTGAGCTAAGATCCCAGATAAAATAGCGAGAGGGGGATTCGAACCCTCGACACCGCGGGTATGAACCGCGTGCTCTAGCCAACTGAGCTATCTCGCCATATTCATTTTAAAAAGTGGGACCTACAGGGCTCGAACCTGTGACCCTCTGCTTGTAAGGCAGATGCTCTCCCAGCTGAGCTAAGATCCCGCTGACACTCGCACAAATCGCGATTGCTTTGCAAGTATAATATAAATTTTCGAGATTGTCAACACTTTTGAGAAAATAATTTATAGAAATTTTCTTATCATTTAAAAGGAAGTATGGTATACTTATCTCATGCAAAATTATAATAGCGTTTTATCCGGTCAGGACGGTTTCGAATCGTCTGGCAGGTGGGATTGCGGCAGGATGGGATGAGGCTGCCGCGGTTGAAAAGATAAGGGGTAACGGAGACAGCAGTGTATTGGAACAAAGTCCAGAAAGGCAGAACCGTTATGACAAACTATAAGGATGGAGGCCGTAATGTATTATTTCATTATTAATCCCGCTTCACAGAGCGGCTGCGGCTATAAAATCTGGAAAAAAATAGAGCAGCGGCTTGTGCGGGACGGGGTTGAGTATGAGGCCTATTTGACAGAATATGAGGGTCAGGCGACAGAGTATGCGAAGGAGCTGACCGCCCACTGTAAGGAATCACGTGTGATCGTTGTCGTGGGCGGCGACGGGACGATGAATGAGGTCGTGGACGGAATCGTTTCCTGCGATATGGTCACGCTGGGGTACATTCCGGCAGGGACGGACAGTGACCTGGCGCGGGGACTTCGGCTTTCAAGACATCCGATGCGCGGACTGCGCCGGATTCTCAAGGCGCGGCGGACCCGACAGATCGATTACGGTGTGATCGCATACGGGGATGATGTGCTCCGCCATCGGCGTTTTATTGTCAGCGCGGGGATCGGGCTGGATGCGGAAGTATGCCAGCATATGCAGCATTCGGTGGTAAAAAATATCTGCAATCGGGTTCATCTGCGGCGTTTATCCTACCGGATTCTGGGATTTGTGCAGTATCTGAAGGCGAAACCGCTCAGGGGCTATATTTTACTCGATGGAACGCGGCGGGTAGAATTCAATTATATCTATTTTATCAGCGCCCAGATCCAGCCTTGCGAGGGCGGTGGATTCTGGTTTGCGCCGAAGGCGGACAGCAGCGACGGAACCCTGGAGGTCTGCATCGTCAGCCATGCTTCGAAGCGGCAGGTCTTTGGAATCCTGCTTCGGGCGCTGTTCCGGCGTTCGCACAACCGGGGGCTTCGATGTTTTAGCTGCCGGGAGGTTCAGATCCACACGGAGCGTCCGATGGCGGTTCACGTGGACGGCGAGAGCTGCCAGTACCAGAGCGATCTGGAAGTCCGCTGTATTGAACGTAAATTGAGAATTGTCGGATAAGTATATATTTTCAAAAAGAATTAAATAATTCACAAAAGTAGAGTAACTGTGGGCAGTCCGGACAGTTACAAAATGACCAAGAAAGGAACTGAAATACGATGAGAATAGGACAGGGATATGATGTGCATAAACTTGTTCCGGATCGGGAACTGATCTTAGGCGGCGTGACGATTCCGTATGAGAAGGGGCTGTTAGGCCATTCGGATGCGGATGTGCTGGTGCACGCAGTGATGGATGCTCTGTTAGGCGCGGCGGCGCTGGGCGATATCGGACAGCATTTTCCGGACACGGATCCGGCTTATGAAGGGGCGTCGAGCATCGAGCTTCTGAAAAAGGTAGGGGAGCTTCTGCAGGAACGCGGCTATGTGATTGAAAATATCGATGCCACGATCATTGCACAGCGCCCGAAGCTGGCGGCGTACCGCCCGCAGATGGCGGAAAATATTGCAAATGCGCTGGGACTTCCAGTCAGCCGCGTGAGTGTCAAGGCGACAACCGAGGAAGGACTTGGTTTTACAGGCAGCGGCGAGGGCATTTCCTCACAGGCGATTACCCTGTTGACGGAAGTGGAGAATTACTGTTATGATAATGAAATGATGACGCAGGCAGCGGCTTGCGGTGGATGCGGCGGCTGTGGCGGCTGCCAGGCAGCACCGGAGCAGATTTAATATAGAAGAGGAGTAATGAGGTTATGAAAATTTTCAACACATTGTCCCGCAGAAAAGAGGAGTTTGTGCCGATCGAACCGGGCAAGGTTAAGATGTATGTGTGCGGACCGACCGTGTACAATTTTATTCATATTGGAAATGCAAGACCGATGATCGTATTTGATACGGTTCGTCGGTATTTTGAGTACAAAGGATACGAAGTGAATTATGTATCCAACTTTACCGATGTCGATGACAAGATCATCAAGAAAGCCATCGAGGAAGGCGTGGACGCTGAGACGATCTCCAAGCGCTATATCGCAGAGTGCAAGAAAGACATGGAGATGATGAACGTCAAACCGGCGACGAAGAATCCGCAGGCGACTCAGGAGATCGGCGGCATGATCGATATGATCAAGACGCTGATTGAAAAAGGCCATGCGTATGTGGCGGCCGACGGCACGGTTTATTTCCGCACCAAATCGTTTAAGGAATACGGAAAATTATCCCACAAAAATCTGGACGATCTGCAGTCCGGTTTCCGTGAGATCAAGGTAACCGGCGAGGAAGGCAAGGAAGATCCGACCGATTTCGTCCTCTGGAAACCGAAAAAAGAAGGAGAGCCGTTCTGGGAGTCTCCGTGGTGCCAGGGCCGCCCGGGCTGGCATATTGAGTGCTCCGAGATGTCTAAGAAATACCTCGGCGAGTCCATCGATATACATGCAGGCGGCGAGGATCTGATCTTCCCGCATCATGAAAATGAGATCGCACAGAGTGAGTGTGCGAACGGTAAGACATTTGCCAATTACTGGATGCACAACGCATTCTTAAATATTGATAACCGCAAGATGTCCAAATCCCTTGGAAACTTCTTTACCGTGCGTGAGATCAGCGAGAAATATGATCTGCAGGTTCTACGCCTCTTTATGCTGAGCGCCCAGTACCGCAGCCCGCTCAATTTCAGCGCCGATCTGATGGAGGCGTCTAAAAACAGCTTAGAGCGTATCCGCACAGCCGCAGAGCGCCAGGCAGACTGCCTGAAAGCAGCGAAGGACGGCGAGATGACAGCGGAGGAGAAGCAGAATCAGGCAGCCGTTGAAGAGCTGGTTCAGAAGTTTGAGGCGGCGATGGACGATGATTTCAACACCGCAGATGCGATCTCTGCGATTTTTGAGATTGTACGTCTGAGCAACTCCACGATTTCGGAAGAATCGACGAAAGCATACGTTTCCTATGTCAAAGAGACGATGGACAAACTCTGCGACGTTCTCGGTATTATCACGGAGAAAAAAGAAGAGATTCTGGACAGCGAAGTGGAAGAACTGATTGCGAAACGTCAGCAGGCGAGAAAAGATAAGAATTTCGCGCTGGCCGATGAGATCCGCGGACAGCTTCTTGACATGGGTATTGTTCTGGAAGATACGAGAGAGGGCGTCAAATGGAAACGGGCTTAAATGCGTTTAAGGAAGCGCTGCATTTAAAACACGTCGAGGTAGGGGAGTATTCCCCGCTGGCGCTGGCGTACATCGGCGATGCGGTCTATGAGCTGGCGATCCGTACCCTTGTCATGAACCGTGGCAATATGCAGGTCAACAAGATGCACAAGAAGACGGCGAGTCTTGTCAAGGCGGATGCACAGGCGCGTTTTTATCTGCTTCTGGAGGGAGAGCTGACGGACGCGGAGAAAGCGGCGTACCGGCGCGGGCGCAACGCGAAATCCTTTACGATGCCGAAGCACGCGACGATGAAGGATTACCGGATGGCGACCGGATTTGAGGCGCTGATGGGGTATCTTTACCTGACTGAGCAGTTTGACCGGATGGCGGAGCTTCTGGGAAAGGGGCTGGATCAGATGGGAGAACTGGCAGAGATAAAGGAGGTATCCGCCGATTCGCATACGGCACAGGAAGCAGAGGACGAAAAATAACAGTGCGAGTACGGAATTACCGCCGAAATCGCTATAAATACTGTTATAAATGATGATGAGGAAGATAGATGGAACAGGAAAATAAGCAGGAAAATAGATTTGAAGAGACGATGATCGAGGGCAGAAATGCCGTTCTGGAGGCATTTCGTTCGGGCAAGACGGTGGATAAGCTGTTTGTGCTGGACGGCTGTCAGGATGGACCGGTGAAGACGATCACAAGAGAGGCGAGAAAGCAGAATACGATCATTCATTATGTAACCAAGGAGAGACTCGATCAGCTTTCTGAGACCGGCAAGCACCAGGGCGTGATTGCACAGGCAGCGGCATACCGCTATGCTGAGGTGGAAGATATGCTGAAGCTGGCCGAGGAGAAAGGCGAGCCGCCGTTTCTCTTTATTCTGGACGGCATCGAGGATCCGCACAATCTGGGCGCGATCATCCGTACGGCCAATCTGGCAGGCGCACATGGCGTGATCATCCCGAAACGTCGCGCGGTAGGATTGACCTCGACCGTGGCCAAGACCTCGGCGGGAGCACTCAATTATACACCGGTGGCGAAGGTAACCAACATTTCAGCCACGATCGAGGAGTTAAAAGAGAGAGGCCTCTGGTTTGTCTGCGCGGATATGGGCGGAGAGAGTATGTACCGCCTCGACTTAAAAGGACCGATCGGTCTGGTGATCGGCAATGAGGGCGAGGGCGTCAGCCGCCTGGTACGTGAGAAATGTGATTTCATTGCGTCGATCCCGATGAAGGGCGATATCGATTCCCTGAACGCGTCAGTGGCAGCCGGTGTGCTGGCCTACGAGATTGTGCGCCAGAGAATGATGTAAGGCAGGCGAGAGTGATTGGGTGACCGATACCGCTACTAGCTTGAATCATATAGAAATATGAAAAGATAGGAAATGAGAATCGGATGTCTGCGAATGGAAATGGAGGCATCCGATTTTTTGCTTCAGAGGAAAATGCGTCCTATGGAACACACATTTTTTGTTTCATAGGGACTAAATGCTTCTTGTGATTGTCGCAGATACAGAAGAAACAGATGGAAAAAACGGGAAATTTAAAAAAATAAAAAAATTTCAAAAAAACCGTTGACAAAACTATTGTATCATGATAAACTAATCGAGGCTTAGAG
>JBNMLY010000146.1:0-5161 GCA_050875065.1 Otoolea sp.
GTTATACCAATATCTGGTGGATAAAAACATTCCCTATGAAGCCATGGAGCATAAAGCGGTCTACAACATGGAGGAGCTGGAAGAGCTTGCGCTTCCATACCCGGAATGGGATGCGAAAAACCTGTTTGTCCGGGATGATAAAAAGCGCAATTATTACCTCATTACGGTGCAGGGAGATAAGCGTGTGGATTTGAAAGAATTTCGCAGACAGCATGGTCTGAGACATCTGTCCTTTGCCTCACCGGAGGATTTAGGCGAAATAATGGGGCTGATTCCGGGGGCAGTGTCGCCGCTTGGAATCTTGAATGATGCGGAACACAGGGTGCATTTTTATCTGGATGCAGCGTTTAAGGGAAATCCGATCGGGGTTCATCTAAACGACAACACGGCGACCGTGTGGCTGCAGTCGGACGCGCTGATGCAGCTGATCCTGGAGCATGGGAATGAAGGGGAGTTTGCCCGTATTTAAATGCGAAGCGCGACAAATTTTGTTACTGGGCACGTGTGCGTGAACAGTAACGTTTGTGAAAGAGTAGAAAAGGCACGGTGGATTCAGGATTGAAACTGCCGGAGGAATATGATAGTATAAATACAGGTCAAGTGCCGGTGTTCTAAAGGGCATGAAAGCAAATCCCTCAGGGCGGATACTCTGGGGGATTCGTTTTGTTTCAAAAAATCGGGCAAGGAATATTTCTGTTTTTAAACCAGCTGGAAATGCAATGCGACAGGATATTTTAGAAGGGGATAAGAAATGCAAAGTGTACAGCTTGCGGCAAGTGAGATATGGGTCACTCTGATCTTTGGCGTCATACTGTTTCTATTTAAAAAGGAACTGAATCAGAAGAAGACTACCAAGCTTCTCATGATCGTATGCATCACCCGGCTTGTGAGTGATGCGGTATCGTGGGCGTTTGATGGGGTGCCAGGTCTTTTTTGGGGAACAATCACGCGAATCAGTAATTATGTTACATTTGTTTCCAACGATCTGATGTCGCTGGTCTTTTCCATATTTATATGGAATCTGGTGAAAGGCAAGGATGAAAAACCAGGGCTTATACTAAAAGCCTATTGGGCGATGGAAGCGGCGGCAGTCGCTGCGTTGACCCTGAACCTGCATTTTGGATGGTTTTATTCCATTGACAGCAGTAATGGATATAGCAGAGGACCGTATTATCATTTGACCCATGTGGCATCGATTACGGCATTATTTATAGTGCTCTGGTTGCTAATGAGATATCGCGATAGGTTCAGTCAAAATCAGAAGTTTTTAGGGTGGTGTTATTTGCTTTTGATGGCTGGGGCAACCGCCTATGAATATATGAATTTTGGATTGTCACTCCAGACGTATGCCCAGACCTTTTCGGCGTTGATGGCATTTTTTGTAGGTGAGATAGAGATTCGGCAGAATTTGTTTTTTACCCAGAAGAGGCTGGGACAGAAGAATAAAGAGCTGAAAGTGGAAGAAAAGAAAGCAGAGGCAGCATTAAAAGCGGAAGAACTGAAAACAGAAATTATTTCTTCGATTGCAGCTGCTTATAGGGAAATTGTCCTTTTGAATTTTTCAGAGAAAGCTTACTATGTGCTGTCCGGACAGAAAGGCGGCTATCATACGAGCGGGGCAGAGGGATCTTTTAAACAGCTTACACAAAAGATATTTGAAAAGAATATTGCGGTTGATTACGGGAACCATCAGGAAATAAGAGATTTCCTTGATTTTGATACTGTGCCGGAACGCCTCAAAGAAACGAATGATATCATGAAAGAAGTAAAAGCCGTGAATGGCAAATGGTATTCGGTTGCATTTGTTGTCAATCGGCGCGATGAGAATGGTACTGTAATTGATGCGTTGCTTGTAATTCGCGATATTGCAGAACAGAAAAACCGGGAATTGGAAAAAGACAAGGTGCTGAGAGAGCAGCTTGCCATTTTTAATGCGCTTGCGGACGCCTATGAGAATGTCTATTTTATTGATATTGATAAGGAGACGGCAAGGATATTAAAGCTGAATGGATATGTAACATCCGGGATGGAAAAAAACAGCCAGGAGGACTATCCGTATACCTTCATGCTGGGGCGGTATATTGACGAGAGAGTTCATCCGAATGATAAGGACAGGCTGCATGATGTCCTTGGTATGGAAAATATCCGCAAAGCGCTGGAACGCAGCAATGAGTACGTTGGAAACTATCGGATCCTGTCCGGGGAAGAGACGCATTATTATCAGTTTAAATATATTAAACTGAAAGATATTGACTGCATTATAGCCGGCTTCCAGAATGTAGATGGCATTGTTGAAATTGAAAAGAAGCAGCAGGATCAGCTTTCCCTTGCACTTACGGCAGCGCAGCAGGCAAACAAGGCGAAAACCATGTTTTTAAACAGTATGTCACACGATATCCGAACGCCCATGAATGCGATCATCGGCTTTACGGCGCTGGCACAGACGCACATTGATAATATAGGGCTGGTGCAGGATTACCTGGCGAAAATTAACACGTCCAGTACCCATCTGCTGAGTCTGATCAATGATATTCTCGATATGAGCCGTATTGAAAGCGGCAGTGTAAAACTGGATGAGAAACCGGTCCATATACCAGATCTTTTGCATGATCTGCGGACGATGATTCAGGGACTGATTAATGCAAAACAGCAGAATCTCTATATTGACACACAGGATGTGCAAAATGAGGATGTCATAACGGATAAGCTGAGGCTGAACCAGATTTTGCTCAATATTGTGGGAAATGCCATCAAGTTCACGCCGGTGGGCGGGGATATCATTATTCATTTGGCAGAGAAACCTTGTCCGAGCAGTGGATATACGACGTATGAATTTTCTATCAAAGATACCGGGATTGGGATGTCGTCGGAGTTTATCGGCCATGTGTTTGACACATTTTCAAGAGAGCATTCCTCTACGGTCAGCGGCATTCAGGGAACGGGGCTTGGTATGTCCATCACGAAAAATATTGTTGAGATGATGGGTGGTACGATTGGGGTGGAAAGTGAGGAAGGAAAAGGATCCAGGTTTACTGTGACGCTTACCGTCCGGCTTGCAAACCGAATGATTAAATATGAGCCGATTGCGGAGCTGCGGGGGGCGAGGGCGCTTGTGGTGGATGATGATATTGACACTTGCCGAAGTGTCTGCAAAATGCTCCGGAGCATTGATATGCGGCCAGATTGGACGGTATCTGGAAAAGAAGCGGTTCTTCGTGCTCAGGATGCGACAGAATTGAATGATGCCTACAAGGTGTATATCGTAGATTACCTGATGCCGGATATGAACGGCATTGAGACCGTCCGCAGAATCCGCAGGGTGATCGGCGAAGAAGTGCCGATTATTGTTTTGACAGCCTACGATTGGACAGATTTTGAGAAAGAAGCGAGGGAGGCTGGCGTAACCGCGTTTGTCGCAAAGCCGATTTTCATGTCAGAGCTCCGTTCGGTATTAACAAAGCCGGTTCAGGCGGAAGAAAGAAAAACGGAACGTACAGAAGAAAAGTATGATTACAGCGGCAAGAGACTGCTTTTGGTCGAGGACAATGAACTGAATCGGGAAATCGCGTCGGCGATTTTGGAGGAGACCGGAATGCAGATTGACTGCGCGGAAGATGGGATTGAAGCAGTAAATATCATCAACGAGGCTCCGGAGGATCGGTATGATCTGGTGCTGATGGATATTCAGATGCCTAGGATGGACGGCTACACGGCGACCAGAGAGATCCGCACATTGCCGAATAACCGGAAGGCAAATATTCCAATTGTTGCGATGACCGCCAATGCGTTTGAGGAAGATAGGAGAAAAGCCTTTGAATGTGGGATGAACGGACATATTGTGAAGCCGATCGAGATGAAGATAATGGCAAAGACGCTCGATCAGATTTTTGGAATCGGAACGAAAAATAATATATGTTTGCAATAGCATGGAGTGAAAGATGACAGAAAAACACGATTATGAAATTATCGTCCTGGATTTGGACGGAACGCTGACGAACCGGGACAAGGTGATTACCCCGAAGACGAAGAAATGCCTGATGGAGCTGCAGGAGCGCGGCAAGAAGATCGTGCTGGCATCCGGGCGTCCGACGCCGGGCGTGCTGCCGCTTGCGAAAGAGCTGGAGCTGGCAAAATACGGAAGTTATATCCTGTCGTTCAACGGCGGCCGGATCACCAACTGTAAGACCGGAGAGATCATTTTCAGCCGTTCTCTGCCGCAGGAGGCGAACCAGAAGATCATCCGCCTAGCCGAAGAGGAGCAGGTCGGGCTTTTGAGTTATGATGAGTCGGGCGCGACGCTTCTGACGAACCAGAGTGAGAGTCCCTATGCGAAGCTGGAAGCACGGATCAACGGCATGAAATTAGTACAGGTGGACGATATGGAAGCGGCGATTACCTATCCGGTGCCAAAATACCTGATGCTGGAGGACGGCGACTATCTGGCGATGGTCGAACCGCGCGTCAAGGCGGCGATGGGAAAGAATTTCAGCGTCTACCGCTCGGAACCGTTTTTCCTGGAGGTGCTTCCGAGGGGCATCGACAAGGCGCAGTCGTTAGAGCGGCTGCTTTCCCACATCGGGCTTACGCGCGAGCAGATGATCGCCTGCGGGGACGGCTACAATGACCTCACGATGATTCAGTATGCCGGGTTAGGCGTGGCGATGGAAAATGCGGTGCTTCCGGTGCGGAAAGCGGCGGATTTCATCACGTACTCCAACAATGACGACGGCGTGGCTCACGTGGTGGAGAAGTTTATGCTGTAAAAATAAAATATTCATAAAAATAGGCAAGATACTGGACTTTAAAACTTTAATATGTTAATATAAGAAAAATGGAAAAAATGAATGTACTCTCCGGGAGTACATATTAAAAAGGGGTGCCTTACATTATGAATAAAAAACTGAAAACCGAAGCCGTGGATCATCTGTTCCAGGCGATTCTGACACTGAAGAATACAGACGAATGCTATAGCTTTTTTGAGGATGTATGCACGGTCAATGAGCTGTTGTCTTTCTCTCAGAGATACGAGGTAGCGAAGATGCTGCGCGAGAAGAAGACGTATCTGGAGATCGCGGATAAGACCGGTGCATCGACGGCGACGATCAGCCGCGTCAACCGTTCTTTAAATTATGGCAGCGACGGATATGACATGGTATTTGCA
>JBNMLY010000147.1:0-5033 GCA_050875065.1 Otoolea sp.
GGCATCCCTGTGCGATGTGTATGTAGATGATGCATTCGGTACCGCACACCGCGCACACTGCTCAAACGTAGGTGTGACCCAGTATGTGACACCGCAGTTGTTGGTTACCTGATGCAGAAAGAGATTGATTTCCTTGGAAATGCAGTGGACAATCCGGTTCGCCCGTTCGTTGCCATCTTAGGCGGCGCGAAGGTAGCGGATAAATTAAATGTTATCTCCAACCTGCTGGAGAAGTGCGATACGCTGATCATCGGCGGCGGCATGGCATTTACCTTCTTAAAGGCACAGGGCAAGGAGATCGGTAAATCCTTAGTCGATGATACGAAGCTGGATTACTGCCGTGAGATGGTAGAGAAAGCGGCAAAACTTGGCAAGAAACTGCTTCTTCCGGTGGATGCAGCCGTTGCAGCATCCTTCCCGGATCCGATCGACGCACCGATCGAAGTACAGAATGTATCGGTTGACGCGATTCCGGCGGACACGATGGGACTCGATATCGGACCGGAGACCGCAAAACTGTATGCAGACACCGTAAAATCTGCTAAGACAGTTGTATGGAACGGACCGATGGGCGTATTCGAGAACCCGACTCTGGCACAGGGCACGATCGCAGTCGCAAAAGCATTGGCAGACACCGAGGCAACCACGATCATCGGCGGCGGCGATTCCGCAGCAGCGGTCAACCAGCTTGGATTTGGCGATAAGATGACCCATATTTCCACCGGCGGCGGCGCTTCCCTGGAATTCTTAGAGGGCAAGGAGCTTCCGGGCGTAGCGGCAGCGAACGACAAATAAGTTATAAATAAACAGAAAAGAGGAATCGTCATGGCTAGAAGAAAGATCGTAGCAGGCAACTGGAAAATGAACATGACACCGTCGGAGGCAGTGGCTCTGGTAGAGCTTCTGAAACCGCTCGTTGTCTCGGAAGATGTAGACGTTGTATTCTGCGTACCGGCGATTGATATTATCCCGGTTGTAAAAGCGTGCGAGGGAACCAACATCGCAGTCGGCGCTGAAAATATGTATTTCGAGGAGAAAGGTGCTTACACCGGCGAGATTTCCCCGAATATGCTGACCGACGCGGGCGTTAAGTATGTGATCATCGGACATTCCGAGCGCAGAGAATACTTCGCTGAGACGGATGAGACAGTCAATAAGAAAGTGCTGAAAGCATTCGAGCACGGTCTGACTCCGATCATCTGCTGCGGTGAGACACTGACCCAGAGAGAGCAGGGCATCACGATCGATTGGATCCGTCAGCAGATCAAGATTGCATTCCAGAATGTGACGGCTGAGCAGGCCAAGACAGCCGTGATCGCTTACGAGCCGATCTGGGCGATCGGTACCGGCAAGGTAGCGACCACCGAGCAGGCAGAGGAAGTATGCGGTGCGATCCGTGCATGCATCAAGGAAGTGTACGATGAGGCGACCGCAGAGGCGATCCGCATCCAGTACGGCGGTTCTGTATCCGCAGCATCGGCTCCGGAGCTGTTTGCACAGCCGGATATCGACGGCGGTCTGGTAGGCGGCGCATCCCTGAAAGCAGATTTTGGAAAAATTGTAAATTATAAATAAGAGATGAGCAAATGGGGGCTGTCGCACGTGTGAGGCGTGGCAGTCCCTTTTTCAAACGAGATCTACTCTGGAAGATGGTGCATTTCACAAAATGAAGCACAGAATGATTGTGAGAGTAGATTGAATCGAAGAGGAGATGGATCAATGAAAAAGAAACCAACCGTATTAATGATTCTGGATGGATACGGCATGAGAGATACCTGTGAGCACAACGCCGTATGCGAGGCAAAGACCCCGATCATGGATCAGCTCATGAGCCAGTGCCCGTTTGTGCGCGGCAATGCCAGCGGCCTGGCAGTCGGTCTGCCGGACGGACAGATGGGTAACTCCGAGGTAGGACATTTAAATATGGGTGCAGGACGTATCGTGTATCAGGAGCTGACCCGCATCACGAAATCGATCGAGGATGGAGATTTCTTTGAAAATCCGGAGTTTCTGGCGGCCGCAGAGAATTGTAAGAAACATGATTCGTCCCTGCATCTCTTTGGTCTGGTATCGGACGGCGGTGTTCACAGCCATCTGACCCATTTATTCGGACTTCTGGAGTTTGCAAAGCGCCAGGGACTGAAAAAAGTGTATGTGCACTGCTTCCTGGACGGACGTGACACGCCGCCGACCTCCGGCAAGGAGTTTGTAGCAGAGTTAGAGAAGAAAATGCAGGAGATCGGCGTCGGCGAGGTGGCTTCCGTGATGGGACGTTACTATGCGATGGACCGTGATAAAAACTGGGATCGCGTACAGAAGGCTTACGATGTGCTGACTAAGGCAGAGGGAGAGAAAGCGGAGAGTGCCTGCGCGGGCATTCAGGCCTCCTATGACAAAGAGGTCAACGATGAGTTTGTCGTACCGTTCTATGTAGAGAAAGACGGGAAGCCGGTTGCCACGATTCAGGACGGCGATTCCGTGATTTTCTTCAACTTCCGCCCGGACCGTGCCAGAGAGATTACCCGCGCGTTCTGCGATGAAGGATTTACCGGATTTGCGAGAGAGAAGAAGCTCGATTTGACGTTCGTATGCTTTACCGATTACGATGAGACGATCGGAAATAAGCTGATTGCGTTCAAGAAGGAAGAGATCAAGAACACCTTCGGAGAGTTTCTGGCGGCGCACCATATGACACAGGCGCGTATCGCGGAAACCGAGAAATATGCGCACGTCACCTTCTTTTTCAACGGCGGCGTGGAGGAACCGAACGAGGGCGAGGACCGCATCCTGGTTCCGTCTCCGAAGGAGGTCCCGACCTACGACCTGAAGCCGGAGATGAGCGCACCGATCGTGTGTGATAAGCTGGTAGAGGCGATCGAGTCCGGCAAATATGATGTCATCATCATCAATTTTGCAAACCCGGATATGGTAGGCCACACGGGTGTGGAATCGGCTGCAATCAAGGCGATCGAAACCGTCGATGCCTGCGTAGGACGTGCGGTTGACGCGGTCAAGGCAGCCGGAGGCGTGCTCTTTATCTGCGCGGATCACGGCAATGCAGAGCTGATGGTCGATGAGACAACGGGCGAACCGTGGACCGCCCACACGACGAATCAGGTTCCGTTTATCCTGGTCGGTGCTGACCCGGCGTACAAGCTGCGCGAGGGCGGACGCCTCTGCGACATCGTGCCGACGCTGATTGAACTGATGGGACTCGAAAAACCGAAGGAGATGACGGGAGAGTCGCTGCTGGTGAAATAAGGGAAAAGTTTGATTGGATGAAGCATTGAATATTTTTGAATAGATTCGGAAAGTATCGATATAAGAGTCTATAAGAATCGGAAAAACTGTCATAAAGCAAGCATGGATCATGGATGGAAAAATGGTCGGACACTTGTTTTTGGCAGTTTTTCGATTTCTTGTGATTAGAATTGCCCTTGCAGTTTTTATTTATAAAACCTCTTCTGAAATCTATATATAAACATATCGTTTTCAAATTAAAAAAACTATTTTAAATATAAGGTGACCTGCATTCGGAAATTTTCAACTGGTAAATCTTCTTCTTTCACTCTTCCATTTCGAATGAAAATAGGATAAAATAAAACCATCTATGTGAGTCGGCCAGAGGTTGCTTAAAGGCAGATATTTCCAGAAATGGAAATGCTGTGCGAAACATGGAATGGCAGCAGATTCACAGGGAAAACAGGAGGAAACAAGCATGAAAGTGGCGGTTGTGACAGACAGCAACAGCGGAATTACACAGGCGCAGGCGAAAGAGATGGGCGTATATGTCCTGCCGATGCCGTTTATGATTGATGGAACCGAGTATCTGGAAGATATAAATTTGACGCAGAAGGAATTTTATGAGCACCTGAGCGGGGATCACGATGTGAGCACCTCCCAGCCGTCCCCGGAGACGATCTTAAACCTTTGGGAGAATCTTTTGAAGGACTATGACGCGATCGTCCATATTCCGATGTCCAGCGGTCTTTCAAGTGCATGTCAGACGGCAAAGATGCTGGCGGATGATTTTGATGGACGGGTGCAGGTGGCGGATAACCACCGGATTTCCGTGACCCAGCGCCGTTCAGTGCAGGATGCGCTTACTATGGCGGCAGCCGGCATGGACGCGGAAGCGATCCGCAGGAAACTGGAGGAAACAGGCGCGGATTCGACGATTTATATCACCGTTGATACATTAAAATATTTGAAAAAGGGCGGAAGAATCACGCCGGCGGCGGCCGCTCTGGGAACGCTTCTCCGCTTAAAGCCGGTTCTGACGATCCAGGGAGAGAAACTGGACGCATTTGCGAAAGCGCGGACGATGAAACAGGCCCGTTCGATGATGATCACAGCGATCACCCGCGATCTGGAGACGCGGTTTGGCGATGTGACCGGAGAAAAAACGTATGTCGATGTGGCACATACCGACAACGATGAGATGGCGCAGGAGTTGGCAGCCGAGCTTCGGGAACTTTTCCCGGAGACGGAGGTCCATGTGGATCCGCTTTCTTTAAGTGTAGCCTGCCATATCGGACCGGGGGCTCTGGCGATCGCGGCGTCGAAGAAGCTTGAAATTTAATCGTAATTGTGAAGGAATACAGTTGCGGAGTGGGATTTCAGGGCTGCGGTTCGCGGCAGATATGTTTGGAACGAAAGTGACATATGGAAGATCTGCATGAACGGTAGTATTTCAGGACAGGAACATGAGAAGAATAACAGAACATAAAAGAAAGATATGGAAAGCGATGGAGCGCACGATCGGGATGCGGATTCCGCTGATCCTCGTTTTCCTGATTCTGACACTGGTTCCGCTTCTGGTGCAGGTCCGTTTCACATCGGGATATTTTTATCAGAGCCATGTGGAAGAGCGGATGGCGGAGGCGCAGAACCGGTGCCTGATTTTGTCGAACAAGGTACGCAGCAGCGATTACATCAATGCACTTCTTTCTGGAAATCTGAATCCGGCGATGGATGCAGAGCTTGGCACAACGGCGGATATGATGAACGGAAGAATCGTACTGGTGGATGAC
>JBNMLY010000148.1:0-4921 GCA_050875065.1 Otoolea sp.
CGAACAGCTGGCGGCTGATTTTAAGCGTTGTTCGAATGCCAGACGGATCGCGGAGAGCCTGTCACAGGCGTATGATGCGGTGTCTGGCGATGCGGTGTCACGGGCGTTCCGTGAGATCGACGGCGCGATGGCGTTCGATGAGGGCTTAAAGGGCATCCGCGACGAGCTGTGTGACGTAGATTCGCTGCTTTCGGATCTTTCCAGGGAGATTGCCGGGTATATGGATGATATGACATTCGATGAGGCGGCGTTTCAGGAGACGCAGCAGCGGCTTGACCTGATCCGGAGTCTGGAAACGAAATACGGAAAGACGATCCCGGAGGTCCTTCAGGCGCTGGAGGAAAAGAAGGCGCGGTTGCAGGAACTGGAAAATTACGATGAACTGCGGGAACAGGCGGAAAAAGAACTGGAACGGGCGGAAGCGGTACTGAAAGAACATTCCGAGGCGTTGTCGGCAGCACGCAAGCAGCTTGCCGGGGAGCTGGTGGAGAAGATTGCGGATGGGCTGCGGGAACTGAATTTCCTGGATGTACAGTTTGAGATGGAATTTAGACGGCTGGATCATTATACCGCTGGCGGTATTGACGAGCCGGAATTTCTCATTTCGACGAATCCGGGCGAACCGATCCGGCCGCTCGGCATGGTGGCGTCCGGCGGTGAGCTGTCGCGTATCATGCTGGCGATCAAGACGGTGCTGGCGGAGACCGATCAGGTTCCGACGCTGATTTTCGACGAGATCGACACCGGTATCAGCGGTCGGACGGCGCAGATGGTGTCGGAGAAGCTGCGGATTCTTTCTAAGTGCCGCCAGGTTATCTGCATCACGCACCTGCCGCAGATCGCGGCGATGGCGGACCAGCACTTCGAGATTCGCAAATCTGCATCCGACGGACGGACTGCAACCTCCATCCGCGCGTTAGACCGTGAGGCGATGGTGGACGAGCTGGCGCGACTGCTGGGCGGCGCGGAGATCACCGAGACCGTGCGGCAGAATGCGGAGGAGATGAAGGAGCTGGCCAAGAAGAGAAAACGGGAAACGTGATTGTAAGGTTGGTATATCTGACCGATTAAATACGATTATAATGCAGGCACTCGGTATATCAAATAACTGAGTGCTTTTTTCAAAAATAGAAGAAAATGGTTCCATAAACAATATAGATAAAAACAAGAATATGTGGAGTGAATAGAAAAGCAATTACAAATTTTAAGCAGACACTTCTGGCTATTCAAAGTGATTTGGCGCGGGAGGTAACAAAAGATCTTTATAAATTTGAGTACGGATAAACTCAAAACATTGAACAGAAAATGATAATTTAGCGATTATAAACCGTAAAACTGTTGAAATTATAGAGTATTACGGTATTATAAAGTTATGGGGGTGGTTCATAATGATAAACAGACCGCTTTATGTTGATAAGATCATGGCATACACAGATACACCGTTTGTAAAAATTCTGACCGGTGTCCGGCGCTGTGGGAAATCTACCATTTTACAGATGATTATGGAAAAGCTGCAGGTTGAACGAAATATTCCAGCAGAGCGTATTGTTAGTATGCGCTTTGATTCAATGGAGTATGAGGACATGACGGCTAAGGATATATTTAAAGCTGTAAAAGAAAAGATTCAGTCCAATGGGACGACATATCTTTTTTTAGATGAGGTTCAGGAAATTGAGGGCTGGGAAAAAGTGCTCAATTCACTGGCTTCCGATTACGATGTGGATTTGTATGTGACCGGCTCTAACTCGCGGATGATGTCCTCGGAAATTGCTACTTACCTGACAGGACGCTATGTATCGTTCCGTATTTATACACTTTCGTTTGAAGAGTATTTAGGATTTAAAAAGCAGCATACACCACTAAAGGATATTCATGCAGAACTTGCGGATTATATCCGTCTTGGCGGGTTTCCGGCAACACATCTGAGAGAATATTCGCAGGATGAAGTGTATACGATTGTCAGGGATATTTATAATTCTACGATTTTTTCAGATATTGTAAGAAGAAACCAGATTCGCAAAATTGATCAGCTGGAGCGGGTAGTTCGCTATACATTTTCAAATGTAGGAAATTCTTTTTCGGCAAAATCAATTTCGGATTATTTGAAATCGGAACATCGTTCGATTGATAATGAGACGGTATACAGTTATCTGGAAAAGCTGGAGAAAGCGTATCTTCTGCATCGCTGCTCACGTTATGATCTGCGGGGGAAGGAGATCCTCAAAACACAGGAAAAGTTTTATCTTGCGGATACCGCGTTGCGATATAGTGTTCTGGGGTATACGCCTGACAGTGTGGCATCCAGCCTGGAAAATGTAGTCTATCTGGAACTTTGTAGACGACGGCGTTTCTTGCGTGGGAATATGCCAAGATAGATTCTCTGTTCCTCCTGTTTTTGGAAAGCGGTATTAAAAATGGTAAAATCGGGTTTTCGTTGCAAATATTCAGTCATTCATGTAAGCCTTGCGCCGATTTGTTAAAAATATTGTAAAATAGAGACACTTATAATCGAGCAAGCGGGAAAGGGCTTGCGGACAGGGGCACCTTTAGCAGGTGTATGGGTATGAAAATGTGTCGTAATTAAGTTGACAGAAGGTAACAAAGGAAAATCAATATGAGGACGGCAGAAATGGTAGCTGGGACAAAGGCGTTTCAAAGAGCGAAAGCACGTATGTATGATAAGGAGAAAGTTCCCGTTTGTGTGGATCTCCCGATCGAATATGGAAGAGTATGGTTGATGGATCAGGTTGCAGAAGATGCGTCCATCTGTCTGAATTTGGAGCAGAGTTTGGAGACAGTGGACGAGTGGATTGCATGGATGGAAGAAATATGCAAAAGAAAATTTCCAGAGATGGATTTAGAAGATCTCAGGAGGATTGCAGCAGCGGAGAAGTTGACTCCGGTCGTTCGGCGATATCTGATTACGGAGATAATTTCACGTTTGACGGCGCAGGCAGGAGTGGGTGGTTTGCTTTCCGTTTCAGGAATTTCTTATTTGCAGTCAAAGAGTGTGCTCTTTTTTGTATGGAATTTTTTGAAAAATTTGGCAGAAAAGATGCGGGTGATTACTTGGGTGGATTCAGGGGAGCGGGAAGATTCTTACAGGAGTGAGTGGAATGAAATTTCGGAGGGAAAAATCGTTCGGGTTACGCCGGAGGAAATGCTTTTTTCGAAAGAAGATATCCGGTATTTAATTCATAGACGGATTCCTGATTTATCGGAGGATGAAACGGAACGTTTCGCGGACGGGCTGTGGGAGTTTTTTGGAGGGCTTCCAGCAGGAATTTGCTATGCGTTGGATCTGATGGCGGAAAATGCGCGAAACCAGAGTCTTACATATATATGTAAAAGTGCCAATCATCCGCTTTATGAAAGATATGGGCGTGACTGTCTTGCGCGACGTTTTCAGGAGGAAGAGTTTGGCATCCTGAACCGATTGTCGGAGCAGCCTGTGCTGACGGAGACGGCCATCCGTGAGAAGTTGAAGATGGAGTGGGCGTCTGAATATCTGAATTTTTTTAAGGAACAGGGTGTGATTTTATATGATTCCGGGCGAGGGGAATATTGGATGCCGGAGTTGTTTCGGAATTATATGCAGGAAAAAACGACGAAGGGAATGCTGCATGAACGGATAGGGGAAGCGGATGTTTGGATGGCGGAAAATCCCGTGAAAGTGCAGATACACAGTTTTGGTTCCTTTCAGGTGGCATATCGCGGAAAGGAAGTGAGGTGGAGAACCCGGAAAACCAAGGAATTATTTGCATTTTTGTTTGATAAACAGGGAAAATCGGTCAGCCGGGATACGATTCTGGGAAATTTATGGGCGGATTTGGAAGAAAATAAGGCGAGAAATATTTTTTATACGACGATGACGTATTTAAGAAAAAATTTAAAAGAGGCGGGTGTATCGGAGCTTCTGTTGTGCCAGAAGGGGATGTATCGCTTAGATATGAAGAAAGTCGAGTCGGATTATCAAACGCTTCTGTCAATCAAGGCGCAGATTGACAGGGAAAATTGGACAGAACTGGAAAAAATGCCGGATATCCGCACACTTTGTCAGGGCGCTTATCTGGAATTCTGCTCGGAAGAATGGACGTATGGAATTCAGGCGTATGTGAGCCGGATTCTCCATCAGTGCCTGCGAAGCCTGGGTTCTTATCAAATGCGGATTGGAAAAACGGCGGAAGCGGCAGAGTATCTGGAACTATTTCGCAGGGAAGAACCTTATTCCGAGGATATCACGGCAATGCTGATTACTGCATATGGGAAGCTGGGGGATTATAAAAGTGCTCACCGGGTCTATGAAGAATTTGAAGAATTGTTCCGGCAGGAATTTGGAGAAGAGCCGGGATTGGAGATAAAGAACGCGCTGAAAAATTGCAGAAAGGAGCGGTGCGGCGGATGACGGTTCTCAAAAGACGGCTTGAAATGGTAGAAAAACGATGCTGTCTGGATGCGTTTGGGAGATATGTGCTGAAAATTCTTTTGCTGTGTGAATGGGATCCAGACTTTGAAGGCGCGGGTGTCTATCTGGATGAACTGATGGAGGCCTGGAGCGATCGGGAAACAGATGCACCGCCGGTGCTTTCGGCAGGGGAGCGGAAGCGGATGGAAGAGGAACTCCATTTCCTTGCGGAGTGTGTCTCGGAGGACGCGTCCGGGCGAAGGTGTTTTCGCGTGAGACGGTCATTCCTTGAATTTTTGGAAACGGGCTGGATGGCGGAGCCGGAGGAGGGCTGTCTGGAGATTTATCCGAATCTGGAGGCGGCAGAAGAACCGGATGTGGAACGCAGCCTGTATCGCAGTATGCTTACTTTGACAGAGCGGAAACGGGAGAAGGACAAAGGGCTTCTTTTTATGAATCTTGCCGGTCTGGAGGGGAGCGGGCGGCTGGAAAATGTGAAAGCGTTCTGCCGGGAAA
>JBNMLY010000149.1:0-4891 GCA_050875065.1 Otoolea sp.
ACTTCCCGTAATGCCGTGAATCAGATAGGTTTCACGCTTTCCCGCCTCATAATCAGCGCAGAAGCGATCGACCGCCGCCTGCTGCTCCTCATTGAGGCGCACGATCTGTCCGGTCGGGCGCGGCAGTTTTGCGTGATTCAGCCCCCGTTCCTCGCGGGAAACCTCCACCAAAAGCTGCCCTTGCTCCTCCATGGGCCGGATCGTCGCCGGAGTCAGCGCCAGCTCCCGCCTGGCAAATTCCATCGGAATATCCGGGTTGTCCTGGAATGCCTCGAGAACCCGCACGCGTGCTTTATAATGCCGCTTTTTCGCCGCCAGAACCGCCGCCTCCAGTTCTTCCTGGCTTAAAAGACAGTGCAGCGTCTTCTTCTCGCGCGGCTTTATCTTTTCCTTGACCGGAAGTACGGTTTTGAGCGTCTGGTTCATCGTCGCACCGTAGCGCCCCCGCATCCACCAGGCCAGACGGATAAGCTGGGACTGCACCGACATACTGCCCGGTGCGATCCCAGCTATCTCCTTGATGCGGGACGGGTCATACTCCACTGTATTTCCCAGTCCCACCACATATCCAGTCCGAAGTGAATTACCCTTTCCAAACGGAACCGTCACGCACGTTCCCGCCGTGATCTCCTCCGCCAGCCGCGGTGGAATCCGATACTGAAACGGGCGATCCACCTTCTCATGGGATATGTCTATAATAATATCCGCGTATTGATACGCCATGATTCCTTCTCTTTCTATTTCTATATAAACTTTGCCGCCGTCTCTCCCAGTTTCATGCTGTTGGAACCTTTGAACAGGACGGTGTCTCCCTCGCCTATCTGTGCGTTCAGCCAGTCAAGCATATCTTCTTTCTCACTCTCTTCAAACGAAACAACATGAAGATCCGGCTTTACCGCTTTTGCGCCCTCGGCGATCGCCTGCGCCAGCTCCCCGTATACAACCAGAATGTCAACCGGTTTTTCTGCCAGGAACGCACCGACTTCACGGTGGAACTGAATCGTATTCTCGCCCAGTTCTTTCATATCAGCCAAAACTGCAATTCTGCGCCCTGCCGGCAGGGACGAAAGGACACCGATCGCCGCTTTCATCGTATCCGGGGTTGCATTGTAGGTATCGTCCACGATCGTATAGCCATTTTTATGATAGATCTGCTGACGGTTCTTGAATCCGCCAAATTCACGCAGCTTCTCCGCCGCATCAGCAAGCGGGACACCGTAAGCATCGGCCACCGCTAGGGCTGCCAGCGCGTTCATGACATTGTGCTCGCCCATAACCGTCAGTTTCACCGGGACACGTACATCGCCATGTGCCATCGTAAAGCACGGAAAACCATCCGGATAAGTAAGCTCTTCAGCGCGGTAATCGTTGTCCGCTCCGAGTCCATAGCGGACGGTATGGCAGCCTGCTTTTGCCTGCACCGTGGAAAGCATATCATTGTCACCGTTTACAAACAGGGTTCCACCCGCTTTCATGCCATCCTGGATATGCAGCTTTTCGTTTAAGATATTCTCACGGGAACCCAGATTTTCGATGTGGGTCACGCCGATGTTTGTCATAACCGCCGAATCCACCGCCGCGATCTCCGCGATCACTGCCATCTCGCCCGGTTCACTCATTCCCAGCTCTAGCACACCGATCTCATCGTTCTCTGAAATCTCAGAGATCGTGAGCGGCACGCCGATCTGGCTGTTGTGGTTCGCCGGTGTCTTGAATGTCTTATATTTCGCTGAAAGCGCCGCTGCCACCATCTCGCGCGTCGTCGTCTTTCCCACGCTGCCGGTGATACCGACTAACGGAATCGAAAGACGCGCCCGCAGGTAGCGTCCAACCGCCTGCAAAGCCAGTTTCGTATCTTCCACCCGGATCAGCGCACCGTGGAATCCCTCCGGTGCTACCTCATGCTCCGAAGTCAGTGCGGCCGCCGCTCCGTTGTCCATCGCCTGAACCAGAAAACGGTGTGCGTCCGATTTTTCTCCGATCAGCGGAACAAACAGATCCGCCCCGCGCATGCTCCGGGAATCAATGCTGATGTGTTTTAACTCTGTATCTGCATCTCCGCAGAGCAGTGTTCCAGACACCGCCTCCACGATATGTTTGACTGTCATATGGTCCATATTTTGCCTCCCAAATCTTATTACATATGCAGCTTCTTGACCGTCTCCTGCACAACCTCCCGATCAAGGAAATGGTAACGCACGCCCTGGATCTCCTGATAATCCTCGTGGCCTTTTCCGATGATCGCGATGATATCGCCGTCTTCCGCGTGGGATAAGCTGTACTCGATCGCTTCACGGCGATCCGGGATCTCTACATATTTGCCGTCTGTCTTCCCAAGTCCGACCTTGATATCCGCCAAAATATCTTCCACCTTCTCAAAACGGGAATTATCTGCCGTGATGATCGACAGATCCGCCAGCTTGCCGCCGATCTCGCCCATCGAATACCGGCGGTCGCGCGCCCGGTTGCCGCCGCATCCAAAGACGCAGACAAGACGCTTCGGCTTGTAATCGCGCAGTGTCAGCAGCAGACTCTCCATGCTCACCGCATTGTGGGCGTAATCGACGATAACCGTGCATTTGGCCGATTTATAAACAATCTCCATACGTCCATCGACCTGGATGTGTTCCAGTGCATGGCAGACTTTCTCCTTCGGAAGATCGAAGAAGCTACACACGCCCGCGGCTGCCAGCGCATTATCCACGTTAAATTTACCCGGAATGCCGACGCGCAGCTCGCTCTCATAGCGTCCGTGTGTCTGGAATTCAACGCCCACGAAATCATGTTCGCGCACATAACGGATGTCGTTCGCGGTAAAATCTGCCGCCTGCTCCAGTGAAAAGGTCAGGATCTCTGCCGTCACACCGTCTACGATCGCATCAAAATGCGGATCATCGCGGTTGACCAGCGCGGTCCGGCAGTTTTTCAGCAGCTGCTTTTTATAGTAAAGATATTCCTCAAAACTTGCATGCTCATTCGGACCAATATGATCATTCGATATATTCAGGAAAATTCCATAATCAAAAAAAATTCCATCTACCCGGTGCATCAGGTAGCTCTGGGAGGAAACCTCCATCACAACATAACGGCAGCCCTCTTCCACCATCTTTGCAAAATATTCCTGTAAAATATAGGATTCTGGTGTCGTGTTCTTGGTCGGATAATGGTTCTTACCGATCACAGCGCCGTTCGTTCCGATCAGCCCTGTCTTCTGTCCAGCCGCCTCCAGGATTGCCTTGATCATATAGGTGCTGGTCGTCTTTCCCTTTGTACCGGTCACGCCAATCGCCGTCATTTTACGAGCCGGATAATCAAATCGTGCCGCCGAGAGAAGCGACAGCGCATTCCGTCCATTTTCAACCTGAATGACGGTTACATTTTCTGGCACCTCAACCGGATGCTCGACCACCAGAACCGGTGCCCCTTTGGCTACCACGTCCGGGATAAAGGTGTGCGAATCCACGTTTGCTCCGCGCATACACACAAACACAGTGCCTGGCGCCGCCTTTCTCGAATCGTAGACTACCTCGTCAACCTCTGTCTCCAGGCTGCCCTGCAGCAATGTATATGGTAACTCTTCCAGCCAGTTTTTAAGCTTCATAGGATACCTCCTGATTGTGATATTTATAATATTCAGAACTTTCTCAACCGCTGCCAGACATTCCCCCCAAAGACTTTTTGCAAACACATTTCTGTATCTGTGGAAATGTCCAGCCTCTATCTTTTTAATATCCTTCTTCCATCATATTTTCAAACTGTTCCATGCTCATCAGCACTTTACGCGGCTTCGTGCCTTCTTCCTCGCCAACCACGCCCGCATCCGCGAGCTGGTCCATGATACGCGCGGCGCGGTTGAAGCCTATCTTAAACATACGCTGCAGCATGCCGATGGAAGCCTTGTCTTTCTCAATGATAAATTTGCCTGCCTGTGCAAAATAAGCATCTCGCTCACCGCCGCCAAAGCCCGAATCCATCGCCGTCGAACGGATCTTAGACTCAACCTCGGTGCTGTACTCTGCCGTCAATCCCTCTTTTCTCAAAAATTCGACTACATCCGAAACCTCATTGTCGGACACAAACGCGCCCTGCACACGCTGTGGTTTCTGATAGCCGGACGGATAAAACAGCATATCGCCCTTGCCGAGCAGCTTCTCCGCTCCATTCATATCAATGATGGTACGTGAGTCCACACCGGACGACACCGAAAAAGCAATTCGCGACGGAATATTGGCTTTGATCACGCCGGTAATGACATTGACCGACGGACGCTGCGTCGCGATAACCAGATGGATGCCCGCCGCGCGCGCCAGCTGTGCCAGACGGCAAATCGAATCCTCGACTTCTCCCGGCGCTACCATCATCAGGTCAGCCAGCTCATCTACAATAATGATAATCTGCGGCAGCTTCTCCGGCTTCTTCGGGTCGTCAATATCCGCAATCGATTCAACCTTGGCATTGAAGCCCTTGAGATCGCGCACTCCATATTTGGCAAACTTCTGATAGCGGTCGGTCATCTCCGCCACCGCCCAGTTGAGCGCGCCGGACGCCTTCTTCGGGTCGGTCACAACCGGGATCAGAAGATGTGGAATACCATTGTATACGCTTAACTCTACTACTTTCGGGTCGATCATGATAAGCTTAACCTCACTCGGTTTTGCCTTATAAATCACACTCATGATCAGCGTATTGATGCAGACCGATTTACCCGATCCAGTCGCACCCGCGATCAGAAGATGCGGCATCTTCGCGATGTCGCTGACAACCGTCTGACCTGCGATATCTTTTCCGACTGCAAAAGCCAGCCGGGACGGATATTTCTTAAACGCCTCCGACTCCAGCAGATCGCGCAGCAGAACCACGTGGTTCTCCTTGTTCGGAACCTCGATGCCGA
>JBNMLY010000150.1:0-4878 GCA_050875065.1 Otoolea sp.
AGAAATTGTCAAAAATTTCGGACAGGTCCAAGCGGTCAAACATGGCGAATTTACCTTGAAAAAAGGCGAGATCCACTCCCTGATTGGCGAGAACGGCGCTGGTAAATCAACCATGATGAAACTTTTATATGGTATGTACCCGATTGATGAGGGCGAGATCATCGTCAAGGGCGAGAAGATGGGAAGTATCACACCGAAGACGGCCATCGAACATGGTGTCGGCATGGTCCACCAGGAATTCATGCTGGTAAATGATCTGACGGTCCTTGAGAATATTATTCTCGGATTCGAACCGAAAAAGGGACTGACCATCGATTTTGACAAGGCACGAAAAGAAGTTGAAAAATATATCAACCAGTATGACATGGAAGTTCAGCTGGACAAGAAAGTAAGTCAGATCTCCGTCGGAGAGGCACAGCGTGTCGAGATCATCAAGACGCTGATGCGAGGCGCGGACATCATCATTCTGGATGAACCGACCGCCGTACTGACGCCGCAGGAGGCACAGCGGCTATTTGAAATCCTGAACAATCTGAAACAGGATGGAAAATCCCTTGTCTTTATCTCCCATAAGCTGAATGAGGTTATGGAGATTTCAGACCGCATTTCGGTCATGCGCCAGGGCACCTATATGGGTACTGTTAATAAGGAAGAAACATCCCCGCTGGATCTGACCAAGCGAATGATCGGACGAGAAGTATTCTTGAATATCGATAAGGATTACTCCGAGGCGGGAGAGACGATCCTGGAGGTACAGGATGTGTGGATTCCAAGCCAGAAAGAGACATCGAAGATTCGCGGCATGTCCCTCCACGTCAAGGCAGGCGAGATCGTCGGCATCGCCGGTATTGATGGCAATGGACAGAGTGAGCTGGTGGAGGCGATCACAGGTCTTCGCCGGGTAGAAAAAGGAAAAATCGTCCTGTGCGGACAGGATATTACAAACCAGAATCCGAGAAAAGTGCGGGAAAGCGGTCTTGCCCACATTCCGGAGGATCGAAATACGAGAGGCCTGAACCGTGCGATGAGCATTGAGGAAAATCTGATTGCGGTCCGTCTGGATCAGCCGCCTTTTACAAAGGGCATGATGATGCAGAAGAGTGCAGAGGATACATATGCAAAGGACATGATTGAGCAGTTTGATATCCGTCCGACCGATTATAATCTGCCGACCTCCTCTTTATCCGGCGGCAACGCACAGAAGGTAGTTGTAGCCCGCGAGGTATCGATGGGTAAGAAGCTTCTGGTAGCGTCCCAGCCGACCCGTGGTGTGGATATCGGTGCGATTGAGCTGATCCGGAACACGCTGGAGAAAGCGAAAAAAGCAGGCGCGGGCGTTCTTCTGGTATCAGCAGAGCTGGAGGAAATTATTTCCCTGTCCGACCGTATCGTCGTTATCCATGAAGGCAAGATCACCGGCGAGATGCGCGCGGATGAGGCAAATGAGAACAATCTGGGTCTGCTGATGATGGGCGGCACAGAGACAGGAAAGGACGGTGAAACAGCAGTATGAATCAGACGGTAAATGGTATTCGAAGAATTTTAATCACGATGCTGGTGGCGATGCTGATCGGTGCGCTGTTTATCATTGCGATTGGCGAAAATCCGCTGGCCGCATATGCGGCGCTGTTTAAGGGGGCATTTGATGGAAAACTCCGTCTTGGCACAACCCTGGCAGGATTTACACCGCTGCTTTTAACTTCGATCGCGTTTGCGATTGCGGCGAAAGCGGGCGCATTTAATGTAGGTGTTGAGGGCGAGGTCTTCTTAGGCGGTATTACTGCTGCTTATATCGGCATCAACTGGACGTTTCTGCCGAAACCGCTTCTGTATGTGGCTTGTTTTGCGGGCGCGATGATCGTGGCAGCTGCTTGGGCGTATATTCCGGCAGCGCTGCGCGCGTACTACAATGTCAATGAGGTTTGTACCACGATTTTGATGAACACGGTAGCACTTTACATCACTTCGTATCTCGTCAGTGGACCGATGAGTGCCGGTACGGCCAACGCACAGTCACTGCCGGTTACGGTAACACTTTACCAGTTCATGAAACCAAGTAGTGCGAATGTTGGTATTATTATTGCGATTATTACAGTTGTTTTAATTATTTTCATGCTTCAGAAAACAAGCTGGGGCTACAAGATCCGTACCGTCGGCTTGAACCCGAACCATGCGGACTATGTCGGCATCAGCTCCAAGAAGGTCTTTATCGGTGCGATGATGCTTTCTGGTATGCTGGGCGGCATGGCTGGATGTATCGAGGTACTGGGTGTCCATGGCTATTTCCTGAACAACTTTGCAACCGGACTTGGAAGCAACGGTATGCTGGCTTCCCTGATTGTAAAGAACGATATGATTTTTACCCCGTTTATGGCATTCTTCTTAGCAGTCTTAAAGTCCGGTGCGATGGGTATGCAGCAGGCGACGGGTGTACCGAAGTCCTTAGTTGATACGATCACTGCCGTATTTATCATCATTGCGACGATGGAGACGGCATTCCAGTTCGTACAGAAACGCAAGAAGAAAAATGAGGAGAAGAAGGAGGAAAAGGCATGAATGCGATTATAGAAAATTTTGGAAAAATTTTTAATGTGTCGCTGATTTATGCAACGTTTCGTTCAGCGACTCCGATCATCTTTGCCGCCCTGTGTGCGGCGATCACCCAGCAGGCCAATATCTTAAATATCGGTACAGAGGGTATCATGCTGGTAGGCGCCTTTACGGCGGTAGCGGTCAGCTACTTTACCGGAAGCTGGCTGTTAGGTATCATCGCGGCGATGATCGCGGGTGCCGTGATCGCGATGATCATGGCGGTCGGCCATATCCGTTATAACTCAGAGATCTGTGCGATCGGCATGGGCATTAACCTGCTGGCGCTGGCGATCACGAAATTCATGGTCAATGCGATCTTCCATAGCACCGGCAGCTTCTCCAGCCCGGACATCAAGGCGATTCCGCGTGTGTCGATCGGCTTTTTAAACAGTCTGCCGGTAGTAGGTGACCTGTTTAACAACTGGTGCGTGACAGAGTGGTTTGCGATCGTTCTGATCATCCTGCTTCAGTTCTTCTTTTATAAGACCGTATGGGGCTTACGTCTGCGTGCAGTCGGTCAGTTCCCGGAGGCAGCGAAGACAGCAGGTATCAAGGTAAACGCAGTGAAATATCAGGCGATGTTGATCTCCGGTCTGATCGGTGGTCTGGCAGGCGCACATCTTTCCCTGGGGTACAGTACCCAGTTTATCGAGAACATGACGAACAACCGTGGTTTCATGGGCGTTGCAGCGATGTACTTTGGCGGTGCCAACCCGGTTCTGACGGCACTCGGTTGTCTATTGTTTGGTTTTGCGGATTCCGTCGGCGCCCGTCTGCAGGCATACGGTATTCCATCCCAGTTCGTTCTGATGATGCCGTATATCGTGACGGTGGCGGTTCTGGCGGTGTCCATGATTGCTAAGATCTCTGCAAGCAAGAAGAGAGAGTCATCACTGCATGTAGGAAGCTGATATTTGAAAATATCAAAAAAGATATAATTGGCGATTGGAAAACTGGGATTATAAACTTTTGGGAAAACGGTACCGGCAATCTGACTGTCAGTTGAAGTGAAAAATAAAATAGTGGGGTTTTCCTGAAAAAATTCAGAAGCGCAGAGGGAGAGTCCTTAATAAAAAGGAGGAAGTATCAGATGGAAAAGACAAAAATTATTCTTGACTGTGATCCGGGGCATGATGACGCGGTGGCGATCACGCTGGCGGCGAACAGTGACAAGATCGATCTGTTAGGTATTACAGTAGTAGCAGGCAACCAGACACTGGAGAAGACACAGGTCAATGCGAGAAATGTGTGTCAGTGGCTTGGCGTGGATGTGCCAGTGTACGCGGGCTGCGGACAGCCGATGGTGCGTCAGAAAATAGTAGCGGGCGATATCCATGGTGAGTCGGGACTGGACGGCCCGGTATTTCCGCCGCTGACGAAAGAATTAGAGAAAGAACATGCAGTTAATTTTATCATCAGAACCTTGATGGAGTCCGACGGTGATATCACGATGGTGACAACCGGCCCGATGACCAACTTGGCGATGGCGATGCGCATGGAACCGGCAATTATCCCGAAGATCAAACAGATCGTTCTTATGGGCGGTGCATATACGAATGGTAATGTAACCCCGGCGGCCGAGTTCAACATTATTGCCGATGCGGATGCAGCGTATGTATGCTTTACCAGTGGACGGCCGATCACGATGATGGGTCTGGATGTTACCCGCAAGGTTCTCTGCTATCCGGAGATCGTAGAGCGGATGGAGAAGATTGGCAACAAGGCATCCAAACTCTTTGTGGATCTGATGCGTTTCTTCTGCAAAACCCAGAAAGAGGTCTATGGCTGGGAAGGCGGTCCGCTGCACGATCCGGTTACCATCGCATGGCTGATTGATCCGAGCGTTGTGACCCTGAAACCGATGCACGTGGACATCGACATCCGCAGCACACAGTCCTACGGACGTACCAACTGTGATTTCTTCGGTTACGGTGGACAGGAGCCGACCGCAAACGTAGCGATCGACATTGATGCGGCGAAATTCTGGGATATCGTTGAGGCGGGTCTGAGAAGATACGACGAGGCATAACCGTATCAGGACAATATGATTCGATGGGTGGCGGAGAAAAGGTTGTTACTGTTCACGGACAGACACTTTTGAAACCGAAAACACCGCCGCCCTTGTGTTCGGAGGCAGATATAATGAGAGACCTGAAAGAAGTTTTAGAGCAGAATAAAGAGAAATATATCGAAGAACTCAAGAATCTGGTGGGGATTGATACCCATGATTTAGGACACGGAATTGACGGCGGCCTGGAGAAACAGGGACAGGAGTACATGGTAAAT
>JBNMLY010000151.1:0-4842 GCA_050875065.1 Otoolea sp.
CAACGGTCTGACTCAGCTTAAGACTCCGGAAGAGTATGCAAGACTTCGCGGCAAATCTGTTGAAGAGATCTTAGGCTAAGGAGGGTAATGAAATGGCAGAGAAGTTAAAAGTAACGTTAGTCAAATCCCCGATCGGTGCTATCCCGAAGCAGAAAGCTACCGTAGAGGCTCTGGGCCTGAAGAAACTCAACAAGACTGTTGAGCTTCCGGATAACGAGGCTGTCAGAGGTATGATCTGGCACGTAAAGCATTTAGTTAAGGTAGAAGAAATCTAATTATAGAAGTAAGGAGGTGCAGTGCAATGGATTTATCCAATTTACAGCCTGCTGTTGGTTCTAAACATAGTGATAATTTCAGAAGAGGACGCGGTCACGCTTCCGGAAACGGCAAAACTGCTGGTAAGGGCCACAAAGGTCAGAAAGCACGTTCTGGCGCACCGAGACCTGGTTTCGAGGGCGGTCAGATGCCGTTATACAGACGTCTCCCGAAGAGAGGCTTCAAGAATCGTAACACCAAAGTTATCGTTGGTATCAACGTAAGCGCTTTAGAGTGCTTCGAGAACGATGCAGTTGTTACCGTTGAGACTCTTCTTGAGAGTGGAATCGTTAAGAATCCGAGAGATGGTGTTAAGATTCTGGGTAATGGCGAACTGACCAAAAAGCTGACCGTAAAGGCAGATGCATTCAGCGAGGGTGCAAAGGCTAAAATTGAAGCTTTAGGTGGAACCTGCGAGGTGATCTAATATGTTAAAAACACTCCGAAATGCATGGAAAGTGAAGGAGATCAGAATGAAACTGATTTTTACCTTTTTCATGCTGGTGGTCATCCGTTTCGGATCTGAACTGCCAATTCCTGGAGTAAAGACGGACTTTTTCGCGAATTTTTTCGCGAATCAGTCCACTGACGCATTTGGATTTTTCAATGCGATGACGGGTGGATCTTTCTCCTCCATGTCTATTTTCGCATTGAGTATCACCCCGTACATTACATCTTCCATCATCATGCAGCTGCTCACGATTGCAATTCCAAAACTGGAAGAGATGCAGCGTGACGGCGAGGATGGCCGTAAGAAGATTGCAGAGTACACCCGTTACTTAACGGTTGCACTTGCACTGATCGAGTCTATTGGTATGGCAGTTGGTTTCGGCGGTCAGGGACTTCTGATCAACTACGATGTATGGAGCGTGATCATTGCAGTCGCTACCATGACTGCAGGAAGCGCATTCCTGATGTGGATCGGTGAGCGTATTACAGAGAAGGGCGTGGGCAATGGTATTTCCATCGTCCTGCTGTTCAATATCGTATCCTCCCTCCCGCAGGATGTGAACACCCTGTACACCAGATTTTTAAGCAACAGTAAGAATATCGGATCCACTGTGCTGATCGTGCTCATTATGATCGCGATTGCTGCAGCAATGGTTGTGTTTGTAATCATCCTTCAGGATGGTGAGCGCAGAATTCCGGTTCAGTATTCCAAAAAGATGGTAGGCAGAAAGTTAGTGGGCGGTCAGGCTTCCCACATTCCGTTAAAGGTGAACACCGCAGGTGTCATCCCGGTAATTTTTGCTTCCTCCATCATGTCCTTCCCGATTGTAATTGCACAGTTTTTCCATCCGGATTACACCAGCATTGGTGGTAAGATCCTGATGGTACTGAACTCCTCTTACTGGTTCAGACCGGAGATGCCGGTATATTCTGTGGGACTGGTGATTTACCTTGTACTGATTGTGCTTTTTGCATATTTCTATACATCCATCACATTCAATCCGCTGGAAGTGGCAAATAATATGAAGAAGTCCGGTGGTTTTATTCCGGGTATACGCCCAGGTAAACCGACTTCCGAATATCTTGACAAGATCCTGAATTACATCGTATTTATCGGTGCAATCGGCCTGATTATTGTCAGCATCATCCCGATCATCATTTCCGGAGTATTCACCGTAAGCCGTCTGTCCTTCATGGGTACTTCCCTGATCATTATTGTCAGTGTTATCCTGGAGACCATCAAGGCTATTGAATCCCAGATGATCGTTAGAAATTACAAAGGCTTTTTAAATGATTAAGCGTTCGTAAGAGAAAGCTGCTGCACGCATATGGGCAGCAGCTTCTTTTGCGCTATGGAGGATAAACCAGATGAAGATCATTATGTTAGGTGCTCCGGGCGCCGGCAAAGGCACCCAGGCAAAGAAGATTGCAGCGAAATATGGGATTCCGCACATCTCCACCGGAGATATTTTCCGTGCAAACATCAAGGGCGGCACAGAGCTGGGCATGAAGGCAAAGTCCTACATGGATCAGGGACAGCTTGTCCCGGATGACGTTACCATCGGCATGCTGTTAGACCGCATTGCGGAGGCTGACTGTGAGAACGGATACGTTCTGGACGGTTTCCCGGGAACCATTCCGCAGGCAGAGAGCCTGACTGAAGCACTTGACAAGCTGGGCCAGAAGATGGATTTCGCAATCGATGTAGACGTACCGGATGAGGCAATCATCAACCGTATGTCCGGCAGAAGAGCATGCCTTTCCTGCGGTGCGACCTATCATATTGTTTACAATCCGACCAGGGTCGAGGGCGTCTGCGATGCATGCGGCGAGAAGCTGGTGCTCCGCGATGACGACAAGCCGGAGACGGTAAAGAAACGTCTGTCTGTATATCATGACCAGACCAAACCGCTGATTGACTACTATAAAAATGCCGGAATTCTGAAATCTGTAGACGGAACCCAGGATCTAAACAAAGTATTTGAGGACATCGAAGCTGTCCTGGAGGCGTAATATGTCAGTGACAATCAAATCCGCAAGAGAGATTGAGCTGATGCGGGAAGCCGGAAGAATTCTGGCAAAGGTACACGAGGAACTGGAGAAAGCCATTCACCCGGGCATGTCTACCCTGGATATTGACCGTCTGGGCGAGAAACTGATCCGTGAGTTTGGATGTGTTCCTTCCTTTAAAAATTACAACGGCTATCCGGCATCCATCTGTGTATCTGTGAATGACGAAGTAGTACACGGTATCCCGAACAAGCACCACATTCTTAAGGAAGGCGACATCGTCAGCCTGGATGCAGGTGTTATTTACAAGGGATATCATTCTGATGCGGCGAGAACCCATGCGGTCGGCGTTATCAGCCCGGAAGCGCAGAAGCTCATTGACGTCACAAGACAATCTTTTTTTGAGGGGATTAAGTTTGCAAAAGCTGGCAATCATCTCAATGATATCTCTTCCGCGATCCAGGCCTATGCAGAAAGCTTCGGATACGGTGTTGTCCGCGATCTGGTGGGTCACGGTATCGGAACCCATCTGCACGAGGAGCCGGAGGTTCCGAATTTCGCACGGAAGCACAAGGGCATCAGGCTGGTTCCAGGAATGACACTGGCCGTTGAGCCCATGATCAATATCGGAACCCCGAATGTAGTATGGATGGATGATGACTGGACGGTTGTGACAAAAGACCACAGCCTGTCTGCTCATTATGAGAACACCATTCTGATTACCGAGGGTGAGCCGGAGATCTTATCTTTGTAAGGGCGGTGTGCGATGAAAATGGAACTGTACTGTCCGGCAAGATCCCTTGCGGGACATGACAAAAACCAGTATTTTATCATAGTATCCGATGAGGGCGAATACGTTGCCGTGGCAAATGGAACCACCCACAAAGTGGACGACCCGAAGCGGAAAAACAAGAAACATATTCAGGCAGGGAAGAAGCCGCTCTTTACGGCCCTTCCCACTGATAAAGAAATCCGAGACGAGCTGAATGCCTGGGTGAAAAGCCACGGCTGTATGTAGGAGGAAATTATTACATGTCTAAATCAGATGTTATTGAAATTGAAGGAACTGTTGTTGAGAAGCTGCCGAACGCAATGTTCCAGGTAGAGTTAGAGAATGGCCATCAGGTACTGGCACATATCAGCGGCAAGCTGCGTATGAACTACATCCGTATCCTGCCGGGCGACAAGGTTACCCTTGAGATGTCTCCGTATGATTTAAGCAAGGGCAGAATTATCTGGAGAGATAAATAAGATTATAGAAGCAGCCGCTTTTATAAATAAAAAATAGTAAAAAAAATTGGAAAAACACTTGCATAAAAGAAACCATAATGTTATAATATCATGGCGACTTTGTTGAGATGCTGGGCGAGGTTTGTCTAAAATTAGTCCGGCTGTACCAATATATCTGGACAGATATATGCAACTGTAGAAAGGAGAATTGCCGTGAAGGTGAGATCATCAGTAAAACCGATTTGCGAAAAGTGCAAAATCATCAAACGCAAAGGCAGTATCAGAGTAATCTGTGAAAATCCTAAGCACAAACAGAGACAAGGTTAAAAACAAAAAGTTATAGGAGGTTACGACGCAAATGGCTCGTATTTCAGGTGTTGATTTACCAAGAGAAAAACGTGTTGAAATCGGTCTGACTTACATCTACGGAATCGGTAGAACAAGTGCAAACCGTATCCTTGCTGAGGCTGGCGTTAATCCTGACACCCGTGTTAAGGATCTGACCGATGACGAAGTAAAGAAGCTGGCAGCTGTTATTGCTGACACTCAGACTGTTGAGGGTGATCTTCGCAGAGAGATCGCTATGAACATCAAGAGACTGCAGGAGATTGGCTGCTATCGCGGAATCCGTCACAGAAAAGGTCTGCCGGTTCGTGGTCAGAAGACCAAAACCAATGCAAGAACCCGCAAAGGTCCTCGTAAGACTGTTGCAAACAAGAAGAAATAAGTAATTCGTAACATTGTGTAGAATCACGTTGCATGTTTTAAAAACAGGAAACAGGATTCGGAAATTCAAGAAAGTAGGTTAGTTTAAAATGGCTAAAAAAGTGTCCACTG
>JBNMLY010000152.1:0-4791 GCA_050875065.1 Otoolea sp.
CGCCCGGCTCTCCGTCCTGCGCCGAAAATTTTCTCCTGTGACGGTATTCAATTAATGTATTTAATCCTTTATCTACTTCAAAAATCACATCTCCGCCTTTACCGCCGTCGCCGCCGTCCGGGCCGCCGTCCGGTACAAACAGTTCCCGACGGAAGCTGACATGACCGTCGCCGCCTTTTCCGGATCTGATATAAATTTTTGCACTGTCGGCAAACATAAATACCTCCTTCTGTTCTGAAAAAAGCTCCATACAATCCGTATGGAGCTTCCTTATAATTATTCGTTAATTGTTCTCGGGTAAACAGAAACCTGCTTTTTGTCTCTGCCCTTTCTTTCAAACTTTACGACGCCGTCAACCATAGCGAATAATGTATCATCTCCACCGCGTCCTACGTTCACACCTGGATGAATCTTGGTTCCGCGCTGTCTGTAAAGAATGTTGCCAGCTAATACGAACTGTCCGTCTGCTCTCTTCGCACCAAGTCTCTTGGACTCAGAATCACGGCCGTTCTTTGTGGAACCAACACCTTTTTTATGAGCGAATAACTGAAGGTTCATTTTAAACATGCGTTACACCTCCCTGAATCGAATTTTAATGTATTTATCTCCGTAACTCTCCGCGATATCGGTAAGCCCGAGTATCAGCGAATCCATCAGGAGTTTTGATTCCGCACTCACATCACCGGTAAAATGAAAGATAAACCGACCTGTCTTTTCATCGATACTGCCCTTAAAACCATCATCAGTAAATTTTTCTACTGAATTAGCCATATTGACCGTCAACACGGATACAGCCGCACAGACAATATCTTTGCCGTACTCATCATATCCAGCGTGTCCATTCACTTCCACTCCCGTTGTACGTCCCTCGGAATCGGAGTATACGTCTACTTGAATCATTTCAATTAAGCGTTGATCTTTTCGATCTTAACTTCTGTAAAGAGCTGTCTGTGACCATTTTTCTTATGGTAGCCAGTTTTTCTCTTGTACTTGTAAACGATAACTTTTTTGCCTTTGCCTTCTTTAACAACTGTTGCGGATACAGTAGCACCCTCTACAGTCGGGCATCCGATCTTCATCTCACCGTTGTTAACAGCCAGAACCTGATCGAAAGTAACAGCTTCACCTGCAGCAGCACCGAGTCTCTCAACTTTGATTACATCGCCCTCGGCAACCTTATACTGCTTACCACCTGTTGCAATAATCGCGTACATCTGATGGCACCTCCTATTATCATTACTCGCCAGCTATGGCGGCTTGCGCACTTTTAGCCTCGCTGTGCGGCACACTTAAGTATTCTAGCATCGGAAGATGGATCTGTCAACGGTTTTTTTCTTGAATTTGGGAGAAAATTGTAAAAAAATTTGTACTGAGCAACATCCGAAACAGTGTGTCCTTGTGATTCCCGGGTAATGATTATCTTTGAGTGAAATTTTTAATTTGTTCCGGCATCTGGGACAATAACCATAGAGCGGATACAATTCATTGTAAATACGCTTCGGTGTCTTATATTTCTGCTGTTCACGATCCTGGCGCATACCATATATTTCCTGAATACTGTATGGAAGCTGTTCCAGACTGTCCCTTGTGATGAGAACAAAGTAATTATCGCTCCCCTTTACTGCTTCTGCAAATTCTTTACTTCTTAAAAAAGATGCCCCTTCATCAATAAAAATGATCGCCTGTGCGAGTGAGGATAAATTTTCTTTCCAGAACATATTCTCCAGTACTACACACTTTTTTTCACTGATAACGGTGATTCCAGAGGAGGCCCCATTATTTGCATAATCTGACAGCATCCGGAGCAGTTCCGTCTTTCCGGTTGCGCTGTTTCCCTGTAATATAGTGATATTCCTCTGAATGGTAAGATGATAATGAATCCGTTTATTATATACTTCTATCTCATATTTTCCAACCATAGATCAACCTCCCAGAAGCCGATGTTCGATCACCTCATTGTCAAGTTCAAGCATGGTATGCACGGTGTGGCCGGTATTCAAGATTTCAACAGAAAAAGCCTCTGTTCCAAAGTTCATGAGATAGCCAAGCCTGATTCGTATATCACGGTTTTCAGCAAGCTTTAACAGCCATTTCGCACAGTTATCTCCGCACGCGGAGGCATTGAATATATGTTCTGAATCGTGTGCGATCAAAATCAGTGTTTTTACCCCACCGGAAAGGCGCTCAGGTGAAATTGCGCCTAGATAAGGGCTGTCAATTACGTGAGCACCTATGACTTCTGAACCGTCTATTTCTTTTATCATCTGTCTGGAAATATCATCGGTCAGCCATTCATCTTCATAAGTGTTATTAAAAAACACATCCGGGTTGAAAATATAGCTGCCATCTGGATTGTCTCCAAAGAATATTTTCAGCACTGTTACGCCTCCTTTACTGCCGCAAACCGCTTTCCAATCTCCACCAGCACCTCCGCCGTCTTCTCCAGGGAAGCTACCGGAATAAACTCATATTTTCCATGATAATTATATCCGCCGGTGCAGAGGTTCGGGCACGGGAGTCCCATGTAGGAAAGGCGGGCGCCGTCTGTACCGCCGCGGATCGGAACCACCGTTGGCTCGATGCCGCAGGCCGACATCGCCTCTTTGGCCGTGTCAATCAGGTACATACACGGCTCGATCTTCTCTTTCATATTGTAGTAACTGTCTGTCACTTCTGCTGTCACAGTTCCCGCGCCGTATTTGCGGTTCAGGAAATCGGCCGCATCTCTGAAAAATTTCTTTTTTTGCTCAAATTTTTCATGATCGTGATCGCGGATAATGTAATTTAACTGTGCCTCTTCCACATTTCCGCTCATTTCATCCAGATGATAAAATCCCTCGTATCCTTCCGTGTACATTGGATTTTCAAAGACCGGCAGCAGGCTCTGGAATTCCATGCCGATGAGAAGGGCATTTTTCATCTTGAGTTTCGCATCGCCCGGATGGATGCTGGCTCCCTGGATCCGTACTTTTCCGGAGGCAGCATTGAAGTTTTCATACTCAATCTCACCGATCGGGCCGCCGTCTACCGTGTAAGCGACCTCTGCGCCGAAGTCCTTCACATCAAACCGATCGGCGCCGCGTCCAATTTCTTCATCCGGTGTAAATCCAATGCAGATCTCACCGTGCGGGATTTCCGGATGCGTCAGGAAATATTCTGCCATCGTCATGATCTCTGCCACTCCCGCCTTATCGTCGGCGCCAAGAAGCGTAGTTCCGTCCGTTACAATCAGATCCTGGCCTTTCAGATCGGATAAAAACGGAAATTCCGAAACTTTCATGACAATCTGTTTTTCTGCATTTAATACGATATCTTTTCCGTCATATGTCTGGACGATGCGCGGCTTTACGTTGGTTCCGGTCAAGGATGGCGCGGTATCCATGTGGGAAATGAAGCCAAGTGCCGGGATCGCCGATTTCCGCCCGGTACTGGATGCAGCATGAAAAGCCGCTTCACCGGAAGATGCTTCTGCTTCCGAGATGGCAGAAGGATTGCCGGTGTTGTCCGGAATCCGCGCAAAGACGTATCCATACTCACTCATCCGCACATCCGACGCGCCCATCTCCTCCAGCTCGCGTTTCAGCTCGTTCGCTAACAGGAGCTGTTTTTCCGTGCTCGGACAGGTGTCATACGCCTCGTCTGACTGCGTATCATAAGATACATATTTCAAAAAACGTTCTACGGCTGTTTTCATGAAAAATCATCCTCTCTTTCTCCTAAGTCCCGGCTCAGCGGTTCCAGATAATGAACGAGTATGTCTCGGTGGCTCTTGATGCGCCACGTCTTGTCCATTTCCTCGTAGGTAAAACTCTTCCGTCCGCCCTGCTGCATCCGTTCCCAGTACGCGTCCAGATGGAAAAATGGCAGGTAGTACAGTTCATCCCGCTGTGAAAAGTAGATAATTAAAAAAGAAATCCCACCCTGCTCTTCAAATTCCCGCATAAATGCGACCTGGTGCGGGTGGACATTCTGCAATGGAAATGTATCGGCCGCACATTCTTTCGCATCGAAGCAGACCGGAACGCCCTGAATCGCACCGATGTAATCGACGGTACTCTTCTGGTCGAAATAGGCCAGTGTGATATGACGGCTGGCTTTATCGATCGAGACGGGTGTGATCGGCGTCGGGATTTTCTGGATCAACGCCAGTTTTTTCTCGCGATAAAGATCGTTTGTGTGGTTGATCATATCCTCCAGGGTTGAACCACGAAGTCCTCGGCTGTTCCATGTTCCCATGTTTATATGTGTAGTTCGCCTTTTCAAGCACAAATAAGTGTGACTTTGAGCACGTAATCTTATCTTTGTATAAACAATCTCGTTTATGGCTTAGGCGTTCAGTCAATGCCGTCACTCCCTATAATTCATTGAACCTTATGGTTCTGAAAGGAGTCCCTATGGCTTTAAAAATCGTGTACAAAATCTGTTGTGGCATTGATGTCCACAAGACTTTTGTAGTTGCCTGTATTGCTTCTACTGACAATAAAGGCATTACTTCTTATGAAAGCCACCGTTTTTCGACCTACACGAGTGGTCTGAAAAATTTGTTACAATGGCTTCTCACCAGGAATTGCAAGGATGTCTGTATGGAATCTACTGGTAAATACTGGATTCCTGTTTATAACACCTTAGAATCGGATTGTTCGATCATCATTGCTCATCCTAAATATGTTAAGGCTATCCGTGGAAAGAAAACTGACAAGAAAGATGCTAAATGGATTGCTGACCTGTTTAAGCATGACCTTGTTGCCGGTAGCTTTATGCCACCTGCTGACATCCGCCAGCTTCGCGACC
>JBNMLY010000153.1:0-4786 GCA_050875065.1 Otoolea sp.
AGCCCATGTGGCCATTGTATTTACCAGATATATGTTACTTGCAATGGAGCAGCGTCAAAATGAAGATCAGAGAACTCTTGGTGAACTGTTCTTCTTCCTTGTTGATGAAATGGCAGACAGTACTTTCAGCCGATCACTCGGCAGCGTGATGGATGCTTTAATGGCAAGTCTTCAGGAAATCTTAAAACTCAGCGATGAACAACTGGCGACTTTTACCGCGGATTTTGAAGCAAGACTGCCGGAATATCTGCGAAATGCGCTCCATTTCGAGGCTGTAGCGGTATAAATCACTATTTTGTTAGCTGAAATATTGAATTTTCAAGGTGCGAATCCCATTTTAGGTATGGGAAGTCTTAGTAACCAAATAAATGGTACGATCTAAGAGTCGCTCAAAAACTGTCAAAACAGTCTTTTTCTCAACTCCCATATCGTTTAATCATATCATAAAGAAAGACCATGTTGCAAGCCAGAAATTCAGCAATTCGCCTCTTAAAACTTCGGCATTCGAATCTCAGGAGAAACGCGGGACAGGCGGTGCAGAATCATCGTTCCGATTATGAATTGTACGCATCTTGAACACATGTGTCCAATTGAGGCGAACGCAGTCCGCCGCAAGCGCACACGTGTAGTGAAAGCAAGCGTACAATCATAACCGGAGACGCAGATGACGAACCGCCTGTCCCGCATTTCTCCGTCCCCCTCACAATTTTACAATAATTCCGTCCTCTCCTCCTTCCCCACCTCAATCAAAAATTCCCGCGTCACCCCATCATAACATTCCTCGCACAGATCAAAATGGTGCACCTCCCCATCTTTCTCCGAAAAATAGTCCCACGCCACATCAAAATGCGCCGCACCCTCGCGCAGAATTCCATCTTTTACCGCCAGCTTCTTTCCGCAACGATTGCAGGCAATCGACAGAAGAATGCCACTCTCGCCATATTTTCTCATGCTCTCCTCGCCTTTCTCAATCTAAATATACAAAATGGAGAAGCCGTGTCCCCCACAGCTTCTCCATCATTATACTGTTTTTTATACCTGTTTTTAAGCGGAAAGTGCTGGAAATGCTTACAGCACCTTATATCCTTTCGATGCCAGACAAATGCTCACTTCTTTCACATCATCCGTGTGAAGCACCATAACCGGCTTTCCGGAATCACGGTTGAAGGAGAGGTACAGATAGTCTACGTTGATATTGCTCTCTTCCAGGGAGATCAGCAGGCGGTTGAGCGCTCCGACCTCATCATCCAGCTCCACGCCCAGAACCTGTGTCAGACGGCAGAGATAACCAGCTTCCGCCAGCACCTTCTCCGCGTGCTCCGGATTGGAGACAACCATACGGATAATGCCGTACTCCGCACTGTCGTTCGTGATCGAACCCCAGATGTTAATATTCTCTTTCTGAAGAAGAGACGTAATATTCTGTAAGCGTCCTTTCTTATTCTCTGCAAAAATTGATACCTGACTCAGCATATGAACCTCCCACTGTCATTTTCTTTTGTTTTAGCACTGTAAAGTGTTACGCTTTTATTTGTTAAACAGTATACCCGTTTCTATTTCATCTGTCAATGCTTTTTCCGCTTCTTTTCCAATAAATCAGCGCATCTTCCACCGGCTCGCTGTAATAATTCTTCCGGACCGCCTCTTTCTGAAAGCCATACGCCTCATACAAGGCGATCGCCGGGGCGTTGGACGCACGCACCTCCAGCGTAATATCTGTGACATTTTCTTCCTCTGCTTCCTTTAACAGCCGTTCCATCAGAAGCCGTCCATAGCCGTGCCCCCGGCATACACTATGCACCGCGATCCGCATCAGCTCGCCTTCCCCGGCAATGACGCGGAAATTGCAGTAGCCGCAGACCGTCTCAGCCTCTTTCAGCACCCAGGTTTTATCCCAGCTGCTCGTCAGCAGATCCTGCAAAAGCTTCTCCGACCACGCATCCGAAAAACATTCCAGTTCCAGCGCCCGGACGGCTGGAAGTTCTTCCGGCTGAAACTCTGATATCTGAACCTGAACCCCTTTTTGTGTCTCCCTTTCAGCCGCCATCATTTCTTCTCCACAACCACAATACCGGCTGCCAGCTTATCCATCTCGCCCTGGCGCTCTGCGACCTCGCGCTCGCGCTCCGCCTGCGATTTCCGCAGATAATCCGGCTTATGCTCGGCGGCTGTCTCCGTCTTTCCTTCCGCCAGATATACAGCTCCCAGTGCCGCCACTGCCGACGCGCGCTGGCGGTTCACATGGGCCGGTGCAAAGGAGTACGCCACCTTCATCTCTTCCTCGATCACCGCCCGGTTGACCGGCACACCGTCTCCCAGGAAGATCACGCGTTCACCACGCTCGTTTAACTCAGCAATCAGCGCATGGATATCCGTAATACACTGTTCTTTGACAATCTCAAAGTTCTCCTCATACCGGTAAAGTCCCGTGTACACCTGCTGCCGTCTCGCATCCAGCATCGGGCAGATAAGAGCCGAAGCTCCATACAGGCAATATCCCATCGCATCCATCGTCGGCACATGGATCAGCGACTTCTTGAGCGCCAGTCCCAGTCCCTTCGCCGTCGCAGACCCGATCCGCAGTCCCGTAAAAGAACCCGGTCCGCCGGATACCGCGATCGCATCAATGCTCTCTAACGGCACCTCCAACATCTTCACAATCTCATCAATCATCGGAAGAAGTGTCTGCGAATGTGTTTTTTTCAGATTCACGGTATACTCCGCCGTGATCACATCATCCGTGACGATAGCAACCGACGCCACCAGGGATGCGCTTTCAATTCCCAAAATTCTCATTCTATCTTTCCTCCCGTCATGCCTGCTGTCCGCTCACCGAAATTTTCCGGTAATCAAAGCCCTTTTCCAGATCTTTTTCAATCGTGATCTGGATCGGGTGCTCCGGCAGGATCTCGCGGATGCGCTCCGACCATTCGATCAGGCAGACGCCTTCTCCATAAAAATAGTCCTCATAGCCAATCTCATCCATCTCATCCACATCTCCGAGACGGTACACATCGAAATGGTAGAGCGGCAGCCGTCCATCGTCGTATTCCTGCACGATCGTGAAGGTCGGGCTGTTGACCGGCTCCTGAATCCCAATCCCTGCGGCAAACCCCTGCGTAAATACGGTTTTTCCCACGCCCAGATCGCCATTTAAACAATACACCTGCCCTGCCTGCGCTTCCATTCCAAGCTTTTTCCCAAACGCATACGTCTCTTCCGGGCTGTTTGTTTCTATCATCATGCTCGAATTCCTCTTCTCTTCTCCTGCGGCAGATTTCTTGTGATCGTTGTGAGGAAAATCTGCTCTTCTGACCCCTTAAAGGCGCGCTTTGGCATCAAGTATGCTTTATCCCGATCGAGGTAAAGCAGATAGATACCGGCAACCTTTTTCACTTTTACCAGCTTCCCCCAGCCAATCTCGCCGCGGCTGTTCGCCTGACGGGCCCGGATACCATCATCACCGATGTGAAATACGATCTCCGCTCCCGTTTTCGGATCCCCGGCAGTGTGCTGTGCCTGCTGCCAGATTGCGAAAATCTGAAATCCAACCAATACAATCACACCTAAAACCACAAAATTTGTCACCTGTGATCCAAACCGCGCTTCACTGGCAACCGCTGCAATCAAAACCAACAGCGTCAACACTATAGTAGCAATCCCGCGCATTCCCACCCAGAAATTATACATGGAATACACAAATATCTCTTTAGGCTGTATTTTTACACGTAAATCCATCCTGTCCTCTCCCTAATGCTCCGTTCCCTGTCAACCACCTCATCCAGTCGCCGTTCTTGCGTCGCATAACCGCCAACTGGATCTTCCATACTTTCATCTTTCGATATAAAAAATCTCAGCTTACTTTCTCTCTCCGATTTTCATTGTTAGTGCAATACGTTTTTTCTCCATATCCACTGCTAACACTTTAACCTCCACAATATCGCCGACACTGACCGCTTCCAGCGGGTGCTTAATATAGCGGTCAGTCATCTGTGACACATGGACCAGTCCATCCTGATGCACGCCGATGTCCACAAACGCGCCGAAATCAATAACATTCCGCACAGTTCCCTTTAAGATCATGCCCGGCTTTAAATCTTTCATCTCCAGCACATCTGTCCGGAGAATCGGCTTCGGCATCTCCTCACGCGGGTCGCGCGCCGGTTTTTCCAGTTCACTCACAATATCTAAAAGAGTCGGCTCGCCAATTGAAAGCTCCTCCGCCAACTTCGCCGTATCCGGAATTTCCTTGCGGATGTTGCGGATACCGCCCGCCGTGATCTCCTCCGGCTTATGTCCGAGCTGCTTTAAGAGTGCCTCCGCCGCCTTGTAGCTTTCTGGATGTACACTCGTCGCATCCAGCGGATTTTTGCCACCCTGGATCCGCATAAATCCGGCACACTGCTCATACGCCTTCGGTCCCAGCTTTGCGACCTTCAAAAGCTCGCGACGCGTCGAAAACGCCCCATTTTCTTCCCGGTAAGCCACGATATTTTTGGCAATTGTCTTATTGATACCGGAAATATAGGCGAGCAGCGGTGCCGACGCCGTATTCAGATCCACGCCGACCTTATTTACGCACGTTTCCACCACGCCCTGGAGCGCCTCACTTAAGTTTTTCTGGTTCATATCGTGCTGGTACTGACCGACGCCGATAGATTTCGGGTCAATTTTTACCAGCTCTGCCAGCGGATCCTGCAGGCGTCTCGCGATCGATGCCGCGCTTCTCTGTCCCACATCAAACTGCGGAAATTCCTCCGTCGCCAGCTTGCTCGCAGAGTAAACC